>NZ_JAMYPB010000089.1:0-12773 GCF_040320135.1 Mesorhizobium sp. M0772
GGCCGGCAAGATATGGAAGCAGACACGATAGCCGATCAGCTCGGCGAGATCGTGAAGTCCACAGCAGACAAGACCGAGCATGCCGTGCGCGAACGAATTTCCGATACGTCTCAGCGCCAAACCTAGCTTGATGATCCTGGATCAACGATAGCCGGCCTCTCCAGAAAGGGGCCGGTGTTGTCCGTCAAACGGTGACCCGCTCGAGTCACTTCAGAGCCGTGTGCGGACTGATGTCCCTTGCCGTAATCCAGCGGATCAGGTTCTCTGGATTGTTGGCCAACCCGCCGCCGATAAGACGCGGTCAGCAAAACTGGCATCTAGGCGAGGACCGACATTGCACTTGAAGTTCGCAGACCGAGGATGCCGGTCCGCTCTCTGGGACGTAGGGCGACACCCCACTTCACCCCCCAGCCAGCCGCGGCAGCAGAAAAATCTCCGCCCCCGGCGGCAGTTCCTTCGACCACGTATCGCGATAAATCGTCCCGTCGATCGCCACCGCGATGCCCTTCTCGATCCAGGGCTCGATGCCGGGATACTGTTCAGCCAGTTTCCTGAACAGCTCCCTGATGTCCTTGGCCTCGACCTCGACCTTGCTCTGGCCGCCGGCGAGCTGGCCCAGCGCGCCCCAGAGCGTCACTTCGACCATTAGGGCAAGAACCTCATTTTTGCCCTAGCCTCCCCGTTCCGCCTCGATCGCGGCGAGAACCCGTGGCGGCGACATCGGGATGTGGGTCATGCGCACGCCGGCTGCGTTGGAGACGGCATTGGCGATCGCCGCCAGCGGCGGCACGATCGAGGTTTCGCCGACGCCGCGCACGCCATAGGGGTGGTTGGGATTGGGTATCTCGAGGATCTGCGTGTCGATCATCGGCAGGTCGGAGCAGACCGGGATGCGGTAGTCGAGGAAGCCGGCGTTCTGCAGGCGCCCGTCCTTGCCGTAGATGTACTCCTCGTTGAGCGCCCAGCCGATGCCTTGCGCCGCACCGCCCTGGTACTGGCCCTCGACATAGGTCGGGTGCACCGCCTTGCCGGCATCCTGGATCACCGTGTAGCGGATCACCCTGGTCGAGCCGGTATCGGGGTCGACCTCGATGTCGCATATATGGGTGGCGAAGGAGACGCCGGCGCCGTCGGCGACGAGTTCGCTGTGGCCGGCGATCGGCCCGCCGGTCTTGCCGGAAGCGGCGGCGATCTCCTTCAGCGACAGGGCTGCAAGATTGCCGTATTTTTCGCCCTTGGCGATGGCGTGGCCGTTTTCCCAGACCACGTCGTCGACGGGGATGTCCCATGTCTGCGCGGCGCGCTCACGCAGGATCTTGATCGCGTTGCGGGCGGCCGAGATGGTCGCCATCGACGACGAGAAGGTGCCGCGGCTGCCGTCGGTCATGTCGTTGTAGCCGAGAGAGGACGTGTCGGCGACCACCGCCTTGAGCTGGGCATAGTCGATGCCGAGCTCCTCCGCCGCCACCAGCGACAGCGACGCGCGCGAACCGCCGACGTCCACCGTGCCGACAGCCAGCGACACCGAGCCGTCCATGCCGATGTTCAGGTCCACGCAGGTCTGGCCACCGAAGTTGAACCAGAAGCCGCAAGCCATGCCGCGGCCCTGGTTCTTGCCAAGTGGCGCCTGCATGTGCGGATGGGTCTTCGCCGCTTCCAGCGTCGGGCCGATGCCGATCGGGCCGTAGACCGGGCCATAGGAGGACCTGGTGCCTTCCTGCGCGGCGTTCTTGATGCGGAACTCGACCGGGTCCATGCCGAGTTCCTTGGCCAGCTCGTCGACGGCGCTTTCCACCGCGAATGCAGCCATGGGTGCCGAGGGTGCGCGATAGGCGGCGGTCTTCGGCCGGTTGACCAGCACTTCGAAGCCGACCGTCTTGACGTTATCGAGCTTGTAGCAGGCGAAGGCCGTCATGGCGCCGATCTCGGCCCATGTGCCGGCATAGGGGCCGCTGGTGTAGCGCAGCGTCGCTTCGGCGGCGGTGATGGTGCCGTCCTTGCGGGCGCCGATCTTGACGTCGATCGAGGTGGCGCTGGTCGGACCCGAGGCGCGGAACACCTCGTCGCGGGTCATCACCAGCTTCACCGGCCGTCCCGCCTTGCGCGACAAAGCCAGCGCCACCGGCTCGGCCCAGACATGGGTCTTGCCGCCGAAGCCGCCGCCGATTTCCGACGAGGTGACGCGCAGCTTCGAGGCTTCCAGCCCGAGCAGTTGCGCGCAATGCTGGCGGTAGACGAAATGGCCCTGCGTGCAGACCCAGAGGTCGGCGGTGCCGTCGGACGAGACGCTCGCAACGCAGGCGTGCGGCTCGATATAGCCCTGATGCGTCTGTTCGGTCTTGAAGGAGCGCTCGACGATGACATCGGCGTGCCCAAAGCCCTGATGGACATCGCCATGGCCGAACTGGCTGCGCTTGGTGACGTTGGACGGCTTTACCGGCTTTTCGTCGAGACCCTCGGTGAAGATGGTGTCGTTGATCAACGGCGCGCTGTGCTTCATCGCCTCGTCGACATCGGTGACATGCGGCAACAGCTCATACTCGACCTCGATGAGCTTCAGCGCCTGCCTTGCCGTGCGGGCATCGACGGCGGCGACCGCGGCCACGGCGTGGCCGTCATAGAGCGCCTTGCCGCGCGCCATGCAATTGTCGAGGACGTCGTACATGGCGGCATCGCCATCGGTGAGATCGGGCAGGTCGGCGGCGGTGATCACCGCTTTCACGCCGGCCAGCTTTTCCGCTTTCGCAGTGTCGATCTTGAGGATCCTGGCATGCGCATGCGGGCTGCGCAGGACACGCCCGACCAGCTGTCCCGCCATGTTGAAGTCGGCGCCGTAGCGCGCGCGGCCCGTCACCTTGTCGACGCCGTCGGGACGGATAGGCCGCGTGCCGACGGAGGAGAATTTGCGGCCCGAAAAGCGTGGATCGAAGTTCATGCGTGCGCTCCCTTCATCACATTGGCCGCATCCTGGACCGCGCGCACGATCTTGTCGTAGCCGGTGCAGCGGCAGAGGTTGCCGGCGAGGCCGAAGCGGATTTCTTCCTCGGTAGGATCGGGGTTCTTGGCCAGAAGATCCTTGGCCGCGATGAGGAAGCCCGGCGTGCAGATGCCGCATTGCAGGGCCGCATGCTCGAGGAATTTCTGCTGCAGCGGATGCAACTGATCGCCATGCGCCATGCCCTCGACGGTCTCGATATGCCTGCCTTCGGCTTCAGCGCCAAGCACAAGGCAGGAGCAGACCAGCCGGTTGTCGAGAATGATCGAGCAGGCGCCGCAGTCGCCCGTGCCGCAGCCTTCCTTGGCGCCGGTCAGGCCGAGCCGATCGCGCAGGACGTCGAGCAACGTCTCGTCGGGCTGGCAAAGGTATTCGACGTGATCGCCGTTGATTGTCGTTGAAACTGCTACACCGGCCATCATTTGCCTCCTGCGCGTGCGTAGGCGGTCGTCGCGGCCCGTCCGGCCAGCACGCCCGCAACTTTTCGTCTGAACTCGATGGTGCCGCGCTTGTCGTCGATGGGGCGGCAGGCCCCAGCGCAGATCTTGGCGAGCCGCTCAAGTGCCGCCTCATCCAGCTTCCTGCCGATGAGAGCCTCGGCTGCTTCTTCCACCAGAAGCACGGTCGGGGCCGCGGCGCCCAGCGCGACGCGGGCGGCTGTTATGACGCCATGCTCGTCGAGCGTCAGGTTCACGCCGGCGCTCACCACCGCGATGTCCATCTCGGTGCGCGGAATGAATCTGAGATAGGCGTCGCCCGAACGCGGCGCGCGCTTGTCGAGCAGGATCGCCTCGACGATCTCACCCTTGGTGAGCGAGGTCTTGCCAGGCCCGATCGGCACAGCCTCGACCGGAATGGTGCGCTTGCCCGAGGGACCGGCAACCACGGCCTTTGCGGCGGCGGCCACCAAGGCCGGGACGCTGTCGGCGGCCGGCGAGGCGTTGCACAGATTGCCAACGATGGTGCAGCGGCCCTGGACCTGTTTCGAGCCGATCAGCTTCGACGCTTCGACGACACCGGGCCAGGCCTTCTTCAGAACCGAGCTCTCGCCCAGGACGGCGCAGGGGACGGTGGCGCCGATGCTGAAGCCGTCGGCCGTCTCCCTGATCTCGCTCAAGCCCTCGATCGCCTTGATGTCGACGATCAGGTCGGGATCGACAAACCCGCCCTTCATCCGAACGAGGAGGTCACTGCCTCCAGCGAGAATGGCTGATGTGCCGGAAGCGTCGGCCAGCAGGCCAACGGCGTCTTCGATTGAAAGCGGACGTATGTAACGCATCGTCTCCCCTTGGTGATGGTGATCTCGCCGACCGTTATAAACAGTCTCCTCATAATGACCATCCGGTTGCTGATTTCCAGCGATTGGGCCAGCACCGCGAGAGAGATTTTTGTCTAAAGTCTTTGTTTTGATGCATGTCGTTGTCCCAGAACCGCGCACACTTCTGGGCGACATGCATTCAAGCGGCGTCTTTTGCATTGTCGAGGCTGATGCCGATGTCCTTCAATGCCTCGGCCACGGCCTCGTCCAGCGGCGTGTGCGGGACTTCGCCGATGATGCCTTCCAGCCGGTCGGACACGAGCCGGTGCGGTTCGAAGCGCAGATAGGACATCGAGACGATCTCGCGCCACATCGCCACGAACGGGCTGCCGGCGCGCAGCACCCACCAAGGCAGGAAGGTCAGTTTCAGCGGACGTCCCAACGCTTTCTCGGCCGCGGCCTTTATGTCCATGTCGGTGACGGCGTGGCCGGGGAAGTTGAGCGCCTCAAAGAAGCCGAGCTTGCCCTGATTACGCGCCAGGCCGACGAAGCCGATGCCGAAGTCCGGCAAATAGGCCCATTCGTGCACGAGGTTGGCAGGGCCAGGCGCGGTGTAGACGCCCTTGTTCATCTTGGCGGCGACGACGAGGTCGAACCATGATCCGCTGCCGGTGCCGCCGAAGAAATCGCCGGCGCGCAGGATGATGGTGCGGACGCGACCGGCATCGGCCTCGCGGCGAAACAGCGCTTCCATGACGCAGCGGATGCGGCCCTTCTCGGTCGTTGGGCGGAACGGCGTGTGTTCGGTGACCACCTCAGGCATCGGCGAGCCGTAATTGTAGACAGTGCCGGGGAAAAGATGCAGCGCGCCATTGGCATGGCAGGCGGCCATGACGTTCTCCGCCATCGGCAGACACTTGCCCCAGTCGGTGTAGATCGGGTTGAGGCCGTTGAAGACGATGTCGACGCCTTGCGTGGCGCGGATCAGCGCCTCGCGGTCGAGCGCATCGCCGGCGACGGCGGTGGCGCCCTTGAGTTCGGCTGGGACCTTGCCGCTGCGGGTGACGGCGCGGACGTCGAAACCGGCGTCGATGAAGGCCTTGCCAACCACGCGGCCGAGCCGGCCATTGGCGCCTAGAATTGCGATCTTGGTCATTTTTCTTCTCCGTGTCTGTGTTTGCACGGCGAATATGATGCGTTCATACGCGAATGAAAATTGACTATGGATGCAGATTTGTTATTCATAAATGAATGGAAGACATCGACTGGAACCTGATCAAGAGTTTCGTCACCGTGGCGGAGACCGGCAGTCTGTCGGCCGCGGCGCGCAAACTGTCGGCCAGCCAACCGACGCTCGGGCGTCACATCGGTGAGCTCGAACAGGCGTTGGGCGTCACCTTGTTCCGGCGCGGGCGGCGCGGCTATGCGCTGACGGAAGCAGGCGCCACGCTGTTCGAACGCGGCAGAGCGGTGAGCGAGCAGGCGAGCGCGTTCGCACTGTTGGCATTGGGCTCGGTCGAGGCGATCGAAGGCTCGGTGCGTATTGCCGCCAGCGAGGTGGTGGCGGCCTATGTGCTGCCGAGGATGACGGCGCGGCTCGGCATCGAGGAACCCGGCATCGAGGTCGAGATCGTCGCCTCGAACCAGGTCGAGAACCTGCTGCGAAGGGATGCCGATATCGCCATCCGCATGGTCAAGCCAGCGCAGAACGAGCTGACGGCGCGCAAGGTCTGCGATATCAAGCTCTGCTGCTGCGCGGCGAAATCCTATCTCGACAGGCACGGACGCCCGCTCAAGCCCGCCGACCTTCTCGACCATCCGCTGATCGGCTTCGAGCGCAGCGACGAGATGATCCGGGGCTTTACCCAGGCCGGCATCCCCGTCACCCGAAGCAGTTTCCGCTTCAGGACCGACAACCAGATCGTTCTGTGGGAAGCGCTGCGGGCGGGAAACGGCGTCGGTCTTGGCCAGGAGCCGCTGGCGGACAGCGACCCGTCGCTGGAGAAACTGCTGCTCGGCCTGCCACTGCCCAGCCTGCCGGTGTGGCTGGCCATGCATCGCGACGTGCGCACCAGCGTGCGCATCCGCCGCGTAGCGGATTTCCTCTACGAGGAGCTGAAGCGCTATTCGGCGGGGGCGGCCGCGAATTCGGCGCGGTGAGCGAGCCCGGCCATCAACAGCACGACGGTCAGCAGCCCCGACATGGCGACGAAGATCGGCCCGAAGCTGGAATGCTCGGCGACGAAGCCGATCGCCGACGGCGCCACCAATATGCCGGAATAGCCCATGGTGGTGACGACGCTCATGCCGGTGCCCGACGACATGCCTTCCTGGTTGCCGCCGGCCGAGAAGATGATCGGCACCATATTGGCGATGCCGAAGCCGCAGAGAGCAAAAGCCGCGATGGCGATCCAGGGCGAAGGCGACAGGCCGGCGACCAGCATGCCGGCGGCGGCGACCACCGCCGAGCCGCGCAGCGTCGCCACCGCGCCGAAGCGGTTGCGCACGCCGTCGCCGAAAAAGCGCATGACAGCCATGACGCCGGAGAAGGCGGCGTAGGCAAGGCCGGCGATGGCGAGGTCGGCGCCGAGCTCCTGCCTGAGATAAAGCGCTGCCCAGTCGAGCACGGCGCCCTCGGAAATCATCGTCAGCAGCGCCATCAGCCCTACAAGATAGACCAGCGGGTTGGCCGGCAGCGTTAATTTATGATGCTCGGCGGCCTGCGGCTTGTCCTCGGCGATGAGGTAGCCGACCGCCACGGCGATGACGGCAAAAGCAATGATCGTGACTACAGCCGCATGGGCGAGGTGGCCGTAAGTCTGGATGGCGTAACCGCCCAGACCGCCACCGGCGAAACCGCCGAGGCTCCAGAAGCCGTGCGAGGACGACATGATGGCGCGGGACAGCCGGCGCTCGACCACCACGGCATTGGCGTTCATGGCGACATCCATGCCGCCGATCGAGCCGCCGAAGATGATCATGGCGATCGACGCCAGCGGCACGTTGGGCGCCAGCGCCACGATCAGCAGGCCGAGGCTGCCGCACAGGCCGAACCAGCGCAACACGGTGCGCGAGCCATGCCTGGAGATCAGATGGCCGCACCAGCTCATGGCCGCGACCGCGCCGACGCCGAACAGAAGGATCAGCAGGCCGAGGGTGAATTTCGAGATGTCGAGCCGGGTCAGGAACACCGGAATCTGCGGCGCCCAGCTGCCGGTCAGGAAGCCGTTGGCGAGGAAGATCGCTGCTACGGCCCATCGCCCCTGAAGGGCGCTCTGCATGGTGTTTTGCGCGTTCATGGCCCGAATCCGGTCAAGGAATGGCTTTGCGGGCAAATTAGATCGATTCAATTTCTCGTCAAGCGCTTGGCTGCGAAAAGCTTGTGGGCCACATCTAAGGGGAAACCGTTAGGCAGCGTTCCTTCGCGCCCCCTTCTGTCCTGCCGGACATCTCCCCCACACGTGGGGAGATTGGCGGCTTCGGCGCCTCGTACCGCTGGCGATTGGCTAGAGCCTGCGTGACGGCCAATCTCCCCCCAAGTGGGGGAGATGTCCGGCAGGACAGAGGGGGGGCGCTGTCCCGCCGACGTCAATCCTGTGAACCGCGCGCTACTTCAATGATCCCTCGGCCGCCTCGCCTCGAATTCCGCCTTCTTGGCGTCCGAAGCCTCGGTCTGGTTCAGCGCCTGCCATTGCGCATAGGGCATGCCGTAGACGATTTCGCGCGACTGGTCCTTGCCGAGATCGACGCCCTCAGCCTCGGCCGCTTCGCGGTACCAGTTCGACAGGCAGTTGCGGCAGAAGCCGGCGAGGTTCATCAGGTCGATGTTTTGCACATCGCTGCGCTCGCGCAGATGCTCGACCAGCCGGCGGAAGGCCGCGGCCTCGAAATCGCGTTTCTGGTCATCGCTGAGTTCGGTCATTGCCTTGGATCCTCACAGCGGCCCGGTGCGCGAGCCGAACATCTTCACCTGATGTATATCGGGACGGCGGTCGATGGCGTCAACGATCGGCGCCAGCCGTTGCGCCCAGGCCAGCGCCCCCTTGCTGTCTGATATCAGGTCCTGGCGGATCTCGATCAGCGCATGGGCAAAGCCGTTGACGATGGCGTGCTTGAACATGGTGTCGCCACGCAACGCGCCGTCATAAGGTTCATTGTCGCCGACGACGAGGTTTTTATCCTGCGCCAGCATGTCGATCAGCGGCCGCGCCACGCGGTCGTCGAGGTCCCACAATATGCCGACATGCCAAGGGCGGATGAAGCCCTGCATGACAGGGGTGAAGGAGTGTACGGAGAAGATGAACGGCGCTTTGCCTGAGGCGTGCGCCACCGACGCGATCATGGCACCGACCGCGTCCTGATAAGGCCGGTAGAAGCCGTCGAGCCGCCTTTCGCGTTCGGCCGGTGCCATGGGATAGTTTCCCGGCACGACGGTGCCGTCATAGAGCTGGCGGATCAGCGTCGGGTCGTCCTCGCCGCGATTGGGATCGATCAGCAGCCGCGAAAAATTGGCGATCACCGCCGGCACGTCGAGCGCTGCGGCCAGTTCGCGCGTCACCGTCTCGACACCGATGTCGTAGGCGATATGGCGATCGAGTTCCGCCGCCGGCAGGCCGAGACTGCCATACTCCTCCGGCAGGTCGCGGCGGGCATGGTCGGCGACAAGCACGATGCCTCGCTTGCGGTCGCCTTCGACGATATCGAAAGGCGCGAAAACTGTGGATCGGGTCATTGGCTGGAAAGGTCTGTTCGCTGGCTTCCGGGGAGGGTGGTACCGTCATTCCCACGAAGAGGATTGTTGCGCAATGCCGTTGTTTGGCCACGGTTTCTGCGAAAATCCTGTGACGCGCGGCAGATCGCGTGTCGGGGGCCTTTCTAAATCGATTGGAATTGGACAGAACGGCGCGTTGACATGCGCCCGGACTTTTCCGAAAAGGGGCGTTGAGAGATGCAGATGACGTTATTGAGGGGTTTCGGGATGGGTTCCGCCGGCAGGCCGCGTGCGCGCACCGCCTTTGCCGTGCCGCTCCTGACCCTGACGCTAGGGCTCACCGCGCTGGTCGCGGCTTCGCCTGCCCGCGCCGATTTCCGCGTCTGCAACGCCACGCAGAACCTGGTCGGCGTTGGCATCGGCTACCGCGCCAAGGCAGGCTGGATCACCGAGGGGTGGTGGCACATCGAAGGATCGAGCTGCAAGACGCTGATCGAAGGTCCGCTGTCATCAAGGTTTTACTATCTTTATGCAGAAGACGCCGAGCGCGGCGGGCGCTGGGATGGCCCGATCAACATGTGCGTGGCTGAAAAAGAGTTCAAGATCGCAGGCGTTACCGATTGCGTCGCCCGGGGCTTCCAGCGCGCCGGATTCCAGGAATATGACACGGGCGAGCAGGCAAGCTGGATGGTCCAGCTGACCGATGAGTCCACAACGGGAGGCGCTCCAGCCGCCCCGGGAACAAACAGTCAATGAGACGTAGCCGCAAGGTCAAGATCCTCGCCACCATCGGTCCTGCCTCCTCGTCCGAGGAGATGCTGCAGAAGCTGTTCGAAGCCGGGGCCGATGTCTTCCGCATCAATATGAGCCACACCGATCACGAGTTGATGCGCACGCTGGTCGGCCGCATCCGTGCGGTCGAGGAAAAGGTCGGCCGTCCAATCGGCATCCTGGCCGATTTGCAGGGACCGAAGCTGCGCGTCGGCAAGTTCGCCAACGGCAAGGAGGTTCTGACGCCGGGCCAGACCTTCACCCTCGACAACAATCCCGAGCCCGGCACGTCGACCCGGGTCTACCTGCCGCATCCCGAAATCCTGAGCTCGGTCGAGGCCGGCCACCGTCTGTTGATCGATGATGGCAAGCTGGAGCTCAGGGCGGTGAAGAGCGACGGCAAGTCTATCACCTGCACCGTCGTCGCCGGCACCACCATTTCCGACAAGAAGGGCGTCAGCCTGCCCGACACCGACCTGCCGGTCGGTGCGCTGACCGAAAAGGACCGCAAGGACCTCGATGCGGTGCTGGCGGAAAGCGTCGACTGGGTGGCGCTGTCCTTCGTGCAGCGGCCGGAGGATTTGGCGGAAGCCCGCAAGATCGCGCGCGGCCGGGCACTGATCATGGCCAAGATCGAAAAGCCGCAGGCCGTCGCCCGGCTGGCCGAAATCATCGAACTCTCCGACGCGCTGATGGTTGCCCGCGGCGATCTCGGTGTGGAAATGCCGCTGGAAGCGGTGCCCGGCATCCAAAAGCAGATCACGCGCGCCGCGCGCCGGGCCGGCAAGCCGGTGGTGGTCGCCACGCAGATGCTGGAATCGATGATCACCGCGCCGGTGCCGACCCGCGCAGAGGTGTCCGACGTGTCGATCGCCGTGTTCGAGGGCGCCGACGCCATCATGCTTTCAGCCGAATCCGCTGCCGGCGCCTATCCGGTCGAGGCGGTGGCGATGATGAACCGCATCGCCACCAAGGTCGAAACCGACCCGACCTATGCCGGCATCATCAACGCGCAGCGCTCGGAACCGGAAGCAACCGGCGCCGACGCCATTTCGCTCGCCGCCCGCGAGATTGCGGAGACGCTGAAACTGTCGGCGATCATCACCTATACGGCGTCGGGCACCACGGGCCTGCGCGCCGCGCGCGAGCGGCCGCAAGTGCCGATCATCGCGCTGTCGCCGATCCTCAACACGGCGCGGCGGCTGTCGCTCTTGTGGGGCACGCATTGCGTCGTCTCGCCCGACGCCAGCGACCTCGACGACATGGTCGACCGCGCCTGCCGCATCGCTTTCGAAGAGGGGTTCGGCCAGCCGGGCGACCGCGTCATCATCACGGCGGGCGTGCCGCTGAGGACGCCGGGTTCGACCAACATGCTGCGCATCGCCTATGTCGGGTCGGACGTGCAGGCCACCCGCAACATAGGTTGACAGAGGCTTCAACTCATCACAGTTCGCAGCGCTCTTGCCGCACCTTCGGCGTGATCGATGCGCCGAAGGAAGCGGTGTGCGCGAGGGATTGGGTCATAGAGATACTGATCTGGGCCGCGCATCTTTCGCCGGTTGAGGTCGGCGGTGTCGAGCAGGTCGAAATCGACCCTTTCCAGCGTGCAGTGCCAGCCTGCGCTATGCGAAGCCGATCCCCTTCCATGGTGCTGCAGAAGCCGCTCTCGGCTGGAATAGCCGTGATAGTCGAAGGCGATCACGCCGTTCGTCATGTAGATATGGTTGCCGTAGAAATCCTCGCCCGGAATGATCCGTTCGCCGTAGAATCCGTCCAGGGGAGGATGGCTGAGGAAGGTGCCCGCAAGGATGTGGCAGGCGCCGTAGCCGAAGAAGATGCGATCCGGTAGCGCCCAGAACGCTTCGGGGTTTTTCTTGATTCCGTGCTTCAGGACATACATGCGGCCGTCACGTCGGGGCGAGTTGCGCGTCGGGCACCGTAATGTCGGGGCACTGTGCATCGTTGTAGGCATCGCCGGCGATCCGCGCTTCCACGGTTTTCGCGATTGCCTGCAGGTCGACGTCCTTGCCGGCGACTTTCTCGATCGCGCCGACGACGAGGTCGGAGGCGATCCAATCCGGCTTGTGGCCCAGATTGTGGACCCAGATCAGTTCGGCGCCGGGGATGTCCCTGACCAGGCCGACCGAATGGATCGAGGCATAGACCACCTTGTCGCGGTCGCCCGAGATGACGATCGTCGGCGCTGTGATGTCGCGGTAATGCGGCGCGGCCTTCAACGTATAGTCGTAGAGGCCGGCGACATCGATGGCGTTGGCGCGGAAAGCGCCGGGACGCAGCACCAGCGGAATCGAGGCATTGCCGACATAGCCTTCCGGCACCTTGTTGGGAGAAAACACGCAGGCCGTGGCGCCGTCCATCTGCAGCGTGCCTGCCGGATAGGTCAATGTCTCCGAGAACAGCCAGCCGATGATGGGGGTGGCGGTCAGCTTGTAGTACCAGGCGGTCGCGCCGCCCGGCCAGGGGTGGCTGACCGGCGACAGAAAGACCAGCCCGAGCGTCTTCTCCGGGTGTTCGCGGCCAAAGGCGGCGGTGATCACGCCGCCAAACGAATGGCCGACGATGATCGCCTTGTGGATGCCGAGACGGTCCATCAGCCTGGCGATGGTGTCGGCCTGCCCCGACGGGCTCTCATTGCCGGGGCCGCGCGCCGACCAGCCGAAGCCCGGCCGGTCGAGGAAGACCATCTCGGCGCGGCCTTCGAGCAAAGGCCTGATCGGCAGCATCTGATCCCTGAGGTTGGCGCTGGCGCCATGGATGAAGACGATCGCCGGCAGCTCGGCATTTTGAGGCGCCGGCACGTGGACATAGTGGATGCGGGTGGCGTCGATGTCGGCAAATTCGCCGGCCGGCGGGTTTCGCCACTCGATCAGCCACGCGCCGGCGCGGGTGACACCGGCCAGGGCAAAGACGAGCGCGAGGAGCAAAGCACAGGCGGCGTAAATGAGGTTCATGCGCGGAGATACGGGGTGGAGGGAGTAGGGAGTAGGGAGTAGGGAGTAGGGAGTAGGGAGTAGGGA
>NZ_JAMYPB010000090.1:0-11819 GCF_040320135.1 Mesorhizobium sp. M0772
CCAACCTTGCCAAGGCAGTAAGCCAGTGTCAGGCGCAACAGGTCGCTCGCCGACCTGACGCCGCGCGGGCGCAGGAACGCCTTCGTCTCGCGGGCACTTCCTGCGATCAACTCTTCGCCGCCCAGAAGCTCAATCGTCTCGGCCCAGCCGTCATCAACAAGCGATTCGTGTGTCATCGCAGTGTAGAATCACACCCGATTCCGCAGGGCAATACCTACCTTAGCGCCTATGCCCTGCTGCGGGCGTTGATTTGCAAAATGGGTCGTCCAAAAGGCCGTCCGAATTTATTCTGTGATTGCAGTGGCTGCATGGTCGTAGGCTGTCTAGAAACGAGCGCTTCCGAACAGGGGTAAGTTAGCCTGTCATCTGGACGGCCTTGAACAGGCGACCTATTGGTACGCGCTGGCGCCAACGATGGGGCCCGGTCCAAAGCCGGCTAACGAGGAACCCACCACGCTCTGTGCAGCAAAACCGCTAGCCAGAGGGATCGACCGGCAGCACTCTGCCACAGACCATCAAGGGCGTTCGGACCGCGGGCTTGCCCGCTGGTCTGACACCGCTCCTCCATCATTGGCGAGCCCACATCAGTTCAGGTGATGCGGATTCATCTGGCATAGGTATTGCGGCGGCGTTGGTGCAGCGTTCGACCGGAGCGCCGCGATAGGGAGAAGCCCGGGAGAAGTCACGCCACCTCGATCCGGTCAGGGAGAGAGAAACAGTGTCAGCTGCACAAGTCCGCGGCGCGAGTCCCGCGCCCCGCAAACCCTTCTACACCAAGCTCTACGCCCAGGTGCTTGCCGCCATCGCGCTCGGCGTCGCAATTGGCTACTTTTATCCGGAGACCGGCGAGAGCCTGAAGCCGCTGGGTGATGCCTTCATCAAGCTGGTCAAGATGATCATCGCGCCTGTCATCTTCCTGACAATTGCGACCGGCATTGCCGGCATGAACGATCTTCATAAGGTCGGCCGGGTCGCCGGCAAGGCAATGGTTTATTTCCTCACCTTCTCAACGCTCGCGCTGATCGTCGGCCTCATCGTCGCCAATGTCGTCCAGCCTGGCGACGGCCTGAACATCGATCCGGCCTCGCTCGATGTCCAGGCCGTGAATACCTATGCCGCAAAAGCCAAAGCGCAGTCGGTCACCGGCTTCCTGATGAACATTATCCCGCCAACGATCGTCGGTGCCTTCGCGGAAGGCGACATCCTGCAGGTGCTGTTCTTCTCGGTTCTGTTCGGCATGGCGCTTGCGATGGCCGGAGAGACGGGCAAGCCTGTCGTTTCCTTCCTCCAGGCGCTAATTGTGCCTGTCTTCAAGCTCGTCGGAATTCTGATGAAGGCCGCGCCGATCGGCGCTTTTGGCGCGATGGCCTTCACCATCGGCAGATATGGCATCGGTTCGGTAGTCAACCTCGCGATGCTGGTCGCGACGTTCTATTTCACCGCCTTCCTCTTCGTGTTCGGGGTTCTCGGCGCAGTCTGCCGTTACAACGGCTTTTCGATTTGTTCTCTCATTCGTTACATCAAGGAAGAGCTGCTGCTTGTCCTCGCAACGTCCTCCTCGGAGGCGGCGCTCCCGTCGCTGATGGAGAAAATGGAGAAGGCGGGCGCCAGGCGTTCGGTTGTGGGTCTCGTCATCCCGGCCGGATATTCGTTCAATCTGGACGGCACGAATATCTACATGACGCTAGCGGCTCTCTTCATCGCACAGGCGACGAACACGGATCTGTCCATCGGCGATCAGGTGCTGCTGCTGCTCGTAGCAATGCTTTCCTCCAAGGGCGCTGCAGGTGTGACAGGTGCGGGCTTCATCACCCTGGCGGCTACGCTCGCGGTAGTTCCGAGTGTTCCCGTTGCTGGGATGGCACTGATACTCGGCATCGACCGATTCATGTCCGAATGCCGGGCGCTGACGAATTGCGTCGGCAACGCAGTGGCATCCCTCGTCGTCGCACGCTGGGAAGGAGAGTTGGACCGAGCACAGATGAAAGCTGCCTTCAGCGGTCATCAGCTTACCGAGGCATCAAACCGGCTACCCTCCTGCAAGTAAGGTGGGCGACCCACGACCTGTGAAGTCGCTTAGCTGGTCACATAACTGAACGACCGACCCGCAGCCTCTAAACGGCTCCTCACGGACCATGTATCAGAAGCGCTAAATGTGTGAGTGCAAATCGTCACCGCCCTTTAAGCGAATGAGCCTTTCAGTATACCCGGCCGGTTTACGTCTGCAATGATGTTCGTCCAACACGCTGTGCCCATTCGTATGGGGACGTCTTCACTTTGCCACCCGAAACCGAAACGCGTTAGGCGGACAGAGAGCCGGCCCGCGTCAAAAACCAATCAGAATAGGACCTATGACCAAGCGCCCCACAATTGCCGATCTCGCCCGCGAAGCCCGAGTCAGCGTAGCAACGATCGATCGGGTTCTGAACGCCCGCCATCCGGTGCGCGAGGAGACCGCGCGGCGGGTCCACGACGCCGCCCAGGCGATCGGCTATCATGCTGCCGGGCTAATCAAGCAGCGGTTGCGGCGAGACCTACCGCACTACCGTCTGGGCTTCATCTTGAGAAAACCGGCCCAGCATTTCTACCAAGATTTTGCGCGCGAGGTCGAAGCATCGGTCAATTTGGCCCAGTCCTTCCACGGCATTCCGCTCGTCGAATTCGCCCCGTCACATATGCCAAGCGACCTGATCGCGCCGCTCAAGGAGTTGGGCGCACGCTGCCATGCAATCGCGATGGTGGCACCGGACCACCCGAAAATCACAGCAGCGGTTGAGGACCTCAAGGCCAAGGGCATTCCGGTTTTCTCACTGCTTTCCGACTTCGCCGCCGGCGTGCGACAGGGGTATATCGGCCTCAACAACCGCAAGGTGGGGCGCACGGCCGCTTGGATGGTGTCCAAGGTCGCAAAACGGCCCGGCAAAGTGGCGGTGTTTGTCGGCAGCCATCGTTTCCAGGGGCACGAGCTCCGTGACGTCGGCTTTCGCTCCTATTGCCGTGAGAACGCGCCCACGTTCGAGGTGCTGGATCCGGTCATGAACCTCGAGAAACGGCAGATCACCTACGAGGCAACGCTTGATCTCATGCAGCGGGAGCCCGAGCTCGTCGGCTTCTATGTCGCCGGCGGCGGCATGGAGGGCGCGATCTCCGCGCTCCGAGAAGAGGGCAAAAGTCGGGATCTCGTCGCGATCGTGAATGAAATCACACCTGAGTCTCGGGCAGCGCTTGCAGATAACATCGTCACGATGGCGGTCGCCACGCCAATGCGCCGGCTTTGCCAGGAGCTGATAACGCTGATGACACGGGCTATCGAGACCGGCACCGCTGAAACACCCGGACAGACATTTCTGCCGTTCGACATCCATCTGCCGGAAAATATATGAAGGCGGAAGCGCGAGGTAGATTGCCTAGATCCGCAGCGTCAACCTCCACCGGCTTCACTTGCCAACATGCCCGAAGTTCTCGTGCAAGGGGGGTGTGGTCAATGATCCCGCACGGCAAGAGCCGAGCGAGGCCAGCACAGTCCATTTGGGGTCGACCTCGTCGACCGCCATCTCCTCGCCTGGCTGCACGTGACAAGCCGCGGCACAGCCGGCAAGGTAGGAAAACCATCTTCTGGGACTTCGCACGCAAATCGAGGCGGCAGTCAATTCAGTAGCAGCCCGGGCGTGTGTTCTGCTCGTTCCGGCCCCTCAGCGACCACACTTAGCAAGGAACTGCGCCGCTCTGCCGGGCCAAAGGCCCGACGCCCGAAGGGCGACCGCTCCTACGCGATCGCGTCCGCCTCCAGAGCCGCCATCGAAAAGAATGCTCGCGTCGTCACCACCTACGGCCAAAGCGGGCAATCAAGGCAGCTGGCATCACTCTGCCACACATCCTCGACGAGCAACTCGCCTGAGATCAGCCCCAGAACGTAGGTTACACGCGCCGCGCCGGCGCTTGTCGAACATGCTGATCAGCCTGTATTACAGGCGGTGATTAGGTGGGGCTCAACATCTTCCGGGACTTCGCACGCGATTTCGAGGTGGCAGTCGGTACCAAGAAACGAAAGGTCGGATCGGCGTGCCCGAGACGCTCAATAATTTCAGGCAAAGGCGCCAAGCGAGATGCCTCCTGCAACATCATTTCCCGCATCCACACGCTTGCCGGATCACTATTGTGAAGCTCAGGCCATTGGACGGCTTCCGTGAATGCAGGAGGAGGAAGTGGCGGCGGAAGTTGGACAATCCGCAGGGGTGTTGTTTTTGCGAAATGCTGCGCCAGCCGTAAGGGCATGGTCCCGATGCGGTTGGTGCCTGACAGGACGGGCGGGATCAGGCTAAAGCCCTGTACGACAACTTCGATACGTCTCTCGAAACCGTGCTCGAGCAAATACCATTCCTCCATGGTGGGCTGCCGGGTGTGCCTGAATTTGAGCACAACATGTCCCATGCACAAGTATCGCTCGAATGTAAGTGGCTCTGACAGCTGCTTGTTCGTGCCGCAGCCTACGCCTACGAGCTTATCTTCGAACAGGGCTGCGCGAGGATGTTTCGACATGAACACTTCCGGCATGATTAGAAAATCAACGTCGCCGCGCCGGAGAAGCTCCTCGGGGTCGTCGCAAATAGGCAGACATTCAAAGCGAACGGCGGGAGCTTCCCGCGCAGCGCGCTCTACTATCTTCCTAAAAAATACGAGCGTGATGTAATCGGAAAGCATGATTCGGAAGAGACGATCCGATTGGGCCGGGTTGAAGGCGTCGGGGGAAATAATCGATAGCTGGATGTGCAGCAATGCGTCCCGGACTGCTGGGGCGAGCCCGTCGGCGCGCGGCGTCAAAATGAGTTCGCGGCCGTTCATCGTAAATAGCTCATCGTTGAAATAGGCGCGTAGCCGAGCAACGGCGGCGCTCATGGCCGGCTGGCTCAGGTTGATACTGCGAGCCGCGGCAGTGACTTTACGCTCCCTCATCAGAGCGTCCAGCACAACGAGGAGATTTAGATCCAGCCCTTTAAAACGCATGTCATGTTCTATCCAACGTGTGGATGCGTGTCATTCAAACAATCAATTTTACGAATTTACGAGCCATGCATTAGAGGAACGGAAAGTGAGCGACGTCAAGCTCAAATCGACGACACGGGCCGGAACTCGAGAGAGCGTCTGGCTCACCTTCGCCAACGACAACGGCTGAGTGCAGCCAACAACGCCGCTTTGGTCGAGTAATGCGGCCGCAAAAACCAATATGAAGAGAGGTCCTGAATGCGCCATCAGGTGCAGTGGAAGTTGTGCTGGGAAAACGAGTTGCAGCTCTCCGATCACGTTAAGCTCGCCGAGTTCTTTCGTGATACGTACGGGCCGACTGGGGCGTCCAACGCAGAACCGTTCGAAGGTAGTCGAAGCTGGGCCGGAGCCAGGCCTGAACTCCGCGTAATCGCCTATGATTCAAGCGGTGTAGCGGCTCACATGGGCATACTGCGCCGTTTCATCAAGGTCGACGCGGTCGACCTGTTGGTGGCTGAACTGGGCCTGTACGGGGTACGTCCGGACCTTGAGGGTCTGGGAATCGCCCATTCAATCCATGTCATGCTTCCAATACTGCAGGAGCTTGGCGTTCCATTCGCTTTCGGAACGGTCAGGGACGCGATGCGGAATCATGTTGAGAGGTTCGGACGGCGATACAGCCCTATGGCCGTTTTGTCGGGAATTCGCGTGCGCTCCACCCGACCAGAGGCCCGCCTCGACCTGCCGCCCACACGCATCGATGACGCACTCACAATTGTTCTGCCAGTTGGACGGCCGATCAGCGAATGGCCCACGGGCACGATGATAGATCGGAACGGACCAGAGCTATGAGCCGGTCCGATTGCTTGTACGAAGTGCGCCGTGAGTGCTCTGACGGCACCGGCCGTCGAAGCGTTTATCTGACGTTTGACGACGGTCCCAATCCACTTTTCACACCGGAGATTCTCGACGTGCTGGCAGAGCAGCGGGTGCCGGCAACTTTCTTCGTCATCGGCGCCTACGCCTTAGAGCACCCATATCTAATCCAACGGATGATCGCAGAAGGGCACGAGGTAGGCAACCACACGATGTCTCATCCGGATCTGTACCAATGCGGTTTCGGCGAAGTGCAACGTGAGGTCTTTGAAGCGAACGACGCCATCATGAGAGCGTGCCCGCAGGCCTCGGTCCGCTTTGTTCGCGCGCCCTACGGCGCCTGGAGCGAAGAAGTCTGCACAGCATCACAGATCGCCGGGCTGGCGGCCCTTCATTGGTCCGTCGACCCTCGAGATTGGTCTCGCCCTGGAGTCGAGGCGATTATCGATAAAGTGCTCGCCTCCGTCCGGCCGGGCGCAATTGTACTCTTGCACGACGGATGCCCTCCCGGCGAGTTGAGCCAGGGCGCTCACGCCGGCATGCGCGACCAGACGGTCACGGCGCTGTCCCGGCTGATTCCAGCACTGCGTGAGCGCGGATTTGTAATCCGCTCACTTCCTCAACATCACTGAACAACGAGATCCCATGACTCTTCTTGGTACAACCAGCACTGTGGCCATTTCGCTTTATGCACTGCTCTCGACTGCCTATAAGAGCATGCAAGGGCTTTATGCTATGCCGACAAAGGATTCGTCGGCGTTGGAGGTTCTCGCCGGCTCCGACAAACTGCCCAGCGTCGATGTCATCGTCCCCTGCTTCAACGAGGATCCGCGCACGCTTTCAGAGTGCCTGGCTTCCATTGCAGACCAAGAATACGCCGGAAGACTTCGGGTCTATTTGGTTGATGACGGTTCTGGAAATCGCGAAGCCTTAGGAACTGTCCACGAAGACTACGCGCGCGACCCCAGGTTCGACATCATTTTGCTTCCCGAGAATGTTGGAAAGCGCAAGGCGCAGATCGCCGCGATACGACGCTCATCAGGGGATCTGGTGCTTAACGTTGATTCAGACACGGTACTCGCGCCCGACGTCATTTCGAAGCTTGTACCGAAGATGCGAGATTCAGCGGTCGGCGCAGTCATGGGTCAGTTGACGGCCAGTAACCGAACCGAGAGCTGGCTGACCAGGCTGATAGACATGGAGTACTGGCTGGCTTGCAACGAGGAGCGCGCGGCACAGGCTCGCTTCGGTGCCGTTATGTGCTGTTGCGGCCCATGTGCCATGTACCGCCGGTCTGCGCTCCTTTTGTTACTGGACCAGTACGAGTCGCAATTTTTTCGGGGCAAGCCAAGCGACTTCGGTGAGGATCGCCATCTCACTATCCTGATGCTGAAAGCAGGCTTTCGAACCGAATACGTTCCGAGCGCCATCGCGGCCACAGTCGTTCCGAACAGACTCGGACCGTATCTGCGCCAACAACTCCGTTGGGCACGAAGCACATTCCGGGACACACTGCTTGGGCTGCGCTTGCTGCCTAGCCTAAATAGCTATCTCACGTTGGACGTGGTCGGACAGAATCTCGGCGCGCTACTCCTCGCCCTATCGGTATTAACGGGCCTCGCACATTTCGCACTGACAGGCACTGTGCCTTGGTGGACAGGACTGATGATTGTGTCCATGACCATGCTCCGATGCAGCGTGGTAGCATTTCGTGCTCGACAATTTCGATTTCTTGGCTTTTCGCTGCACACGTTCATCAACGTCTTTCTCTTGCTTCCGTTGAAGGCCTACGCGCTGTGTACCTTGAGCAATAGCGATTGGCTGTCGCGAAGCTCTGCTGTCGCTACATCGAACACTGGGGGAAAACAGGCCCCCACCCAAGCTCCGATCACTGGTTCCAGCAGGGCAGAACTCTCGCCCCATTCGGCTCCGCTTCGCAGGCTCAGTCTTGCGCGGGATTCTTCGGAATTAGTCCTGTCGGACAACATTTGCGGCGACGATTGATCGCAAATACCTAATGGACGAAAGGTGCACGAGTTTGACCCAGAACGTGAATCATCAGTTGCTTGATCGGGAATTGGCCGCCGACGATCCGTGGGGCCTCGACGGCAATCCATTCGAGCGGAAGCGCCACACGCAAATGCTCCAGCTGGCGCTTGCCCAAGGCTCCATTACAAATGCCCTCGAAGTCGGGTGCGCTGCCGGCGCATTCACGGAAAAACTAGCCCCCTACTGCCAAGGGCTCACCGTCATCGATGTCGTGGCGCAAGCGATTGCTCGAGCACGTCAACGGATAAAGGAGCCGTCGCGCATCAACTGGATAGTCTGCGATGTTCAACAGTTTTCGACCGACGAGTTGTTTGACGTGATCGTTGTGGCGGAGGTCCTCTACTACCTCGGAGACATAGCCGAGATGCGCGCGGCCGTCAAAAACCTGGTGCGGGTGCTTGCGCCAGGCGGGCATCTGATCTTCGGATCGGCAAGGGATGCTAATTGCCGTCGCTGGGGTCACGCCGCTGGTGCTGAGCCGGTCATCGCCATGCTGAACGAAACGTTGATCGAGGTAGAGCGGCTTGAGTGTCGGGGCGAGTCGGTCAACGAAGACTGCTTGCTCGTCCGTTTCCGGAACCCGATTTCCGCTTCCTGATGAATCTCGAATCTATCGCCGTTAACGTGGAGACACTATGCGCATCTGTGGTACCAAGCTGACCCATGATGGGGCGATCGCCCTGGTCCAGGATGGACGGCTCGTCTTCTGCGATGACCAGGAAAAGCGGCACAACGATCCGCGTTACCAATCCATCGATAATCTCGACGCAATTGTCGCCGCTTTAGCGGAGCAGCGGCTAGATCCTTGTGATGTCGATCAGTTCGTTATCGACGGCGGGGATGGCGAAGACGAGTCACAGTTTCAGATCGGCAGGGAACCAAGCGACCGCCAGTTTTGTCGTCCCTCTCGGTAAAATGAACCCATGTCCATGATAGCGATCGACCTTACTGACGTAAGCAAAACTTATGACAAGCTCGTTGTCGACAGGCTGTCGTTCCGCGTTGCGGCGGGGGAATGCTTCGGGCTCTTGGGACCGAACGGCGCGGGCAAAAGCACGATTGCGCGTATGGTCCTCGGCATGACATCGCCTGATGCGGGGAAGATTACTGTGCTCGGCGCTCCAGTGCCGGCGCGCGCGCGTTTGGCACGTATGCGCATCGGCGTGGTCCCGCAGTTCGACAATCTTGATGCCGCGTTCACTGTACGCGAGAACCTGTTGGTGTTCGGGCGCTACTTCCGGATGAGCAGACGCCAGATCGATGCGGTCATACCATCGCTGCTTGAGTTCGCCCGCCTCGAGAACAAAGCGGATGCGCGCGTCGCCGAACTGTCCGGCGGCATGAAGCGGCGCCTGACGCTCGCGCGTGCGCTCATCAATGACCCGCACTTGCTGGTGATGGACGAGCCGACCACCGGCCTCGATCCGCAGGCCCGCCACCTGATCTGGGATCGGCTGCGATCGCTGCTGGCGCGGGGCAAGACTATTCTTTTGACTACCCATTTCATGGAAGAGGCCGAGCGGCTGTGCGATCGGCTGTGCGTTATGGAGGAGGGGCGCAAGATCGCCGAAGGTCGCCCGTCCGAACTCATTGACGAGCAGATCGGCTGTGACGTGGTGGAGGTCTACGGCGGCAATCCGCATGAACTAGGTGCGCTGATCCGGCCGTACGCACAGCGCATCGAGGTGAGCGGTGAGACGCTTTTTTGCTATGCACCCGATCCGGAGCAGGTGCTGGCGCAGCTACGCGGGCGCACGGGTCTACGCCTTCTGCAGCGTCCCCCCAATCTCGAGGATGTGTTTTTGCGGTTAACCGGGCGCGAGATGGAGGACTGAACAATGGGCGAACGTTATGCGGCGGGCATGCCCGCCAATGCGTGGAATTGGGTCGCGGTTTGGCGCCGCAACTATCTTGGATGGAAGAAAATCGGGCTTGCATCGGTTCTCGGCAACCTCGCCGATCCGATGATCTATCTGTTCGGTCTCGGCTTTGGCATCGGAACAATGATAGGTCCTGTTGAGGGCACTTCGTACATTGCGTTTCTCGCGGCTGGCATGGTTGCCACAAGCGTGATGGCATCGGCGACCGCTGAAACGGTCTACGGGAGTTTCGGCCGCATGGGCGACCAGCGCACCTGGGAAGGAATGCTATGCACTCAGCTGACGCTCGGCGATATCTTACTCGGCGAATTGGCGTGGGCAGCCACGAAGGCCCTCATGGCGGGCACAGCAATCACTATTGTTGCTACCACGCTCGGCTACGCATCGTGGCCATCCATCCTCTGCTTGCTGCCAGTCATCGCTCTCAATGGCCTCGCCTTCGCGAGTCTAGCGATGGTCGTCACGGCGCTTGCGCCCAGTTATGAATATTTCATATTTTATAATACGCTTGTTATTACACCCATGCTGTTCCTTTGCGGCGCGATGTTTCCGGTCAACCAATTGCCCGGCGCTTTTCAGTATGCTGCCTCCTTATTACCGCTCGCACATGCAATCGACCTCATTCGTCCAGCGATGCTTGGCCGTCCGATTGACAAAATGGGCCTGCATATCGGCGCGCTTTGCATATACACAGTTTTGCCCTTCTTCTTTTCGATTGCTCTTTTTCGTCGAAGGCTGATGCGTTGACGCTACTCACCATTCGAATTGAATGTTTGGTCGCAACCCATTCACACGCCGCCTAGATCAAGACATGCGTTTTAAGGGACTCGATCTGAATCTCCTCGTCGTGTTGGACGCTCTGGTCAGGGAACGTAAAGTCACCGCGGCGGCCCGCAGTATTAACCTGAGCCAGCCGGCAATGAGCGCCGCCGTTGCTCGGTTACGCGCCTATTTCAGCGATGAGCTATTTACGATGAGCGGCCGCGAGCTCATTTTGACACCTCGCGCTGAGGGGCTCGCCCCAGCAGTCAGGGAGGCATTGCTGCACATCCAGCTATCGATTATTTCCTGGGACGCCTTCAACCCAGCCCAATCGGATCGTCGCTTCCGGATTATCCTTTCCGATTACATCACGCTCGTATTTTTTAAGAAGATCGTAGAACGTGCTGCGCGGGAAGCTCCCGCCGTCCGCTTTGAATGTCTCCCTATTTCCGACGACCCCGAGGAGCTTCTCCGGCGCGGCGACGTTGATTTTCTAATTATGCCGGAAGTATTCATGTCGAAACATCCTCGCGCAGCCCTGTTCGAAGATATGCTCGTGTGCGTAGGCTGCGGCACGAACAAGCAGCTGTCAGAGCCACTTACATTGGAGCGATACTTATCGATGGGGCAGGTTGTGTTCAAATTCGGGGACACCCGGCAGCTCTCCATGGAGGAATGGTATTTGCTCGAGCACGGTTTCGAGAGACGCATCGAAGTTGTCGTACACGGCTTTAGCCTGATCCCGCCCGTTGTATCAGGCACCAGCCGCATCGGGACCATGCCCTTACGGCTGGCGCAGCATTTCGCAAAAACAACACCCCTGCGGATTGTCAAACTTCCGCCGCCACTTCCTCCCGCATTCACGGAGGCCGTTCAATGGCCTGCGCTCCACAATAGTGATCCGGCAAGCCTGTGGATGCGGGAAATGATGTTGCAGGAGGGATCTCGTATGATTCCTCTGCCTAAGAGCACCGGACGTCTCAGTTGTCCCCAAATTGAGAAAATGCCCCCCCCTCGACTATGAGAGGAGGCATGGATGGCGATGCCCCGCCGCCTGCGACCCCGCAACTGCTCAGCAGAAGGGCGAAGCGAACGAGAGTGAATCCATTTCGTAAATGTGTGCCTATCCAAGCAATCGATTTCTGCAATTGTCCGATGACGAATATGAACGCGCCTGAAGGTGTGGAGGCGGAAGCCTGTTCGGGCCCTTGCGGCCGACCACGATGAATCCCTTCCAAACCTTCAGCCGGACGGTGTTGTTGACGCGCT
>NZ_JAMYPB010000091.1:0-11308 GCF_040320135.1 Mesorhizobium sp. M0772
CGCCAAAATCTCCATGCCTTGCGATATCGCTGGCGCGAACCACCACGAAAGCGCAAGTTTCAGTCCATGCCAAAGCTATCTTAGCGCCTATGCCCCTGAGGGGGAGATGCCTGGCAAGGCAGAGGGGGGTGCTGTCCCGCCAGCATCTCAGTATACAAAAAGCCCGGCACGAAGCCGGGCTTTCAACTCATGCGCGTGACGCTTGCCTTCAGCTCACCTTGACCTTCGATGCCGCCTGGTCCTCTGCCAGCTTCTGCTGGAACATCTGGGCGAAATCGATCGGGTCGAGCATCAGGGGCGGGAAGCCGCCATTGCGGGTGGCTTCGGCGATGATCTGGCGGGCGAACGGGAACAAAAGCCGCGGGCATTCAATGAACAGGATCGGCAGCATGTGCTCCTGCGGGAAGCCGGCGATGGCAAATACGCCGCCATAGACCAGTTCGACATTGAACAGCACTTCCTGGTCGAAGGACGCCTTGGCGTTCAAGGTCAGATTGACGTCGAACTGCTTGTCGGAGAGCGGGTTGGCATTGACATTGACGTTGATCGCGATGCCGGGGGCCTTGTCGCGGCCGCGCAGCGAGTTCGGCGCGCCGGGGCTTTCGAAGGACAGGTCCTTCACATACTGGGCAAGCACGTTGAGCGACGGCTGCGCCGTTTCGCCGTTGCCGTTGGCGGCGCCGACCGGCGCGTCATCTTTGCTGGCCATGAGCCTTGTTCCTTTTGCCTGGACAGCAGCGCTGACCGAATTGAAATCGGGCGTTGGCTAGCATGGTCGGCAAGACAAGACAAGGTTTGCCGCCTTCAGGCCGGAAGGGGTCAATAGTCAGTCGTTGGCAAGGTGACGCTCAGTCGTCCTTCAGGCGGCGCCACGGCGAGTTATGGTCGGGACCGCGCTTGAAATCGTCCTCGCGCGAATAGTCGCCGTCGTCGAGGTCGATGACCTTGTCACGCGACCTGCCGCGAAAACCGCCGGCGGTGAAATCGGTCGCGACGACGATGCGGCCCTTGAGCCTGCGCCAGGCAAGGTCGCGCACCGGCGGCAGGAACAGCAGCAGGCCGATAATATCGGTGATGAAGCCGGGGATGATCAACAGGATCGCGGCGACCACGATCATGGCGCCATGCGCGAGCTGGCGGCTGGGGTCGCCGCCGCCGGCCATCTCGGCGCGGACCCGCGCCATGACGCCAAAACCCTGGTGCCGGAGCAGAAGCACGCCGGCAATGCTTGAAGCCAGCACCAGACCGACCGTCGCCAGCGCCCCGACCTCGCGGCCGACAATGACGAAACCGACGATTTCCAGCAGCGGCAGCGCAAGCAGGAACAGAGGAAGGAAGGAAATGCGCAAATCTTGACCGATCGTTTCCATGTTTGCCGGGCGGCGCATAATCGCCGCTGGCACTGAGGCCGTTAGATAGGTATGCCTGCCTTTGATTTGAATGATTGCGCCATGCGTTCTATATGCTTTGCATGTTTAACGCCATGCGACCGCCGCCCGATTGGCTGGCGGTCCCGGCCAGGTCAGGGATTGATTGGCGAAAGATATGGGATTCTTCGACTTCGGCACCATTTTCTTTCTGATTGCGGCGGTGGTGATCTTTTTCCAGCTGCGCAACGTGCTTGGCCGCCGCACGGGCAGCGAGCGCCCGCCCTTCGATCCCTACACGGCCAGCCGCACCGAGAAGGACGCGACCCAGAAGCCCGAAAATGTGGTTTCGCTGCCGCGCAAGCGCATGCCGGGCGAGACGGCTGCCGAGACCTACGCGGCCATCGATGCCTTCGCCAAGCCCGACACCGACCTCAACAAGGGCCTGCGCGCGATCAAGGACAATGATCCCTCCTTCGACCCAAAAGTCTTCGTCGACGGCGCCAAGATGGCTTATGAGATGATCGTCATGGCGTATGCCGATGGCGACCGAAAAACGCTGAAGAACCTGTTGTCGCGCGAGGTTTTTGACGGCTTCGTTGCCGCGATTGGCGACCGCGAGGCGAAAGCCGAAAAGATCCAGTCCTCCTTCGTCGGCATCGACAAGGCCGACATCGTCTCGGCCGAGATGAAGGGCGGCGAGGCCCACATCACGTTGCGCATCGTGAGCGAACTGATTTCGGCGACCCGCGACAAGGCGGGTGCCGTCATCGATGGCGATCCCGAGACGGTGGCCGAGGTCAAGGATGTCTGGACCTTCGCCCGCGACACACGCTCGCGCGATCCGAACTGGAAGCTGGTCGCCACCGAGGAAGAAGACTGAGCCTATGCATGTCGCCCGGTGCGGGCAGCTTTTTTGGGATAGCGACATGCAGGCAAACATCGGCAGTGGCGAGGCTGAGGTGTCGCTCTCGCCGCTTTTCGTGGAAAAGTCCTTCGATGATCTTCCCGGTTGGAATTCCGATGACCATCTGCCCGCTTTCGAAGCCTTCCGCCGTTCGGCCTTTCATGTCCTGAACAAGCCCTACCGCACCGGTTCGTTGGGCGTCCGGTTCGACGCGTTTGCCGGCGCTTATGACGAGGCGCGCACCGTTTCGCCGGCGAATCGGTCGGCGGCCAAGGGTTTTTTCGAGCGCCATTTCGCCCCAGTCCAGATTCGATCCGAAAACCCCGGCCTGGTCACCGGCTTCTACGAGCCCGAGGCCGAGGCTTCACCAGTGCGCACGGATGAATTCACGGTGCCGCTACTGGCGCGGCCTTCCGATCTCGTCGACATCGATGATGCCAACCGTCCTCGAGGGATGGACGACTATCTCGCCTTCGCCCGCGATACGCCGCAGGGCCTGGTGGAGTATTTCGACCGCAGTGAGATCGAGAGAGGCGCGCTGGCCGGCCAAGGCCTGGAAATCGCCTGGCTTGCCGACAAGGTCGACGTCTTCTTCATCCATGTGCAAGGTGCGGCCAGGCTGAAGATGACCGACGGCCGGCTTTGCCGCGTCACCTACGCCGCCAAATCCGGCCAACGTTTCAGCGGTCCGGGGAAGATTCTCGCCGAACTCGGCGAAATCCCACTGGAAAAAGTGACGATGCAGTCTATCCGCGCCTGGTTCAGGGCGCATCCGGATCGCGTCGACGAGATCCTCTGGCAGAACCGCTCCTACATCTTCTTTCGCGAAGCCGATGTCGACGATGCCGCATCCGGTCCAATCGCCGCCGCCAAGGTGCCGTTGACGCCGGGCCGTTCGCTCGCGGTCGACCGGCTGCTGCACACATTCGGTACCCCCTTCTACATCGACGCTCCGTCGCTGACCGCCTTCGACGGAAAACCGTTCCGGCGGCTGATGATTGCGCAGGACACCGGCTCGGCCATCATCGGGCCGGCGCGGGGCGATCTGTTCGCCGGCTCCGGCGATGCGGCCGGCGAGATCGCCGGCGTCGTTCGCAATGCGGCCGATTTCTATGCCTTGGTTCCACGCGCTCTCGTTTCGGAATCGAATCGATGAGCAGGCGCCCCGATAAACTCAACGAAGACGATCGGGTGCTGTGGAACCTGGTGGCGCGTACCGCCCGACCGCTGAAGGGCCGGACCGCGGTCGAGATTCCCGACATCGTCGTAGACCCTAGGCCGGCACAGACGCCGGTCGCTGTCGGTCCGGTCCTCGCCGCCAAGCCGAAGGCGCAGCATGTATCGCACGCGCTGGACGAGCCGACATTGGACAAGCTGAAGAAGGGCCGGCTGCCGATCGAAGGCCGCGTCGATCTGCATGGCATGACCCAGGACGAGGCCTATTCGCTGCTGTTTTCGTTCCTGCACCGGGCCCATGCCGGCGGCATCCGCTATGTCCTCGTCATTACGGGAAAAGGGTCGTCGTCGGGCGGCGACGGCGTCTTGCGGCGCGCCGTGCCTGCCTGGCTGTCGACGCCTGCCTTCCGGCCGCTGGTCTCCAGCCACGATCACGCCGCCCGCAACCACGGCGGTTCGGGCGCGCTCTACGTTCGACTCAGGCGAACCCGCTGATGACGCCGTTCGGCGAAAAACTGCGGGCGCTTCGAGCCGAGCGCGGCTTGCGCCAGAAGGACATGGCGCAGGCGATCGGAGTCAGCGCCGCCTATCTGTCGGCGCTGGAACATGGCCGCCGCGGCGCGCCGACCTGGACGCTGATCCAGAAGATCATCGGCTATTTCAACGTCATCTGGGACGATGCCGAAGAGCTGGCGCGTCTGGCCGAGGCCTCACATCCGCGGGTGAGACTCGATACGTCCGGCCTCAGTCCTGCCGCCACCGAGTTGGCCAATCTGTTGGCCGAAAACATCGAGAAGCTGGACGAAGCCGAGCTTGCCCGCATCACCGGCTCGATCCGGGCGGCACTGGAGCGGCGTAAGTAGGGCGGCGCCAAGGCCACGAATGCTCATCAATAGCGCCGGCATTTCATCCTGAAGGCGATGCCCGCCGGCCGTTAGCCAGCGGGCATATAGCGAGATTACTTCGCGCCGGCCTGGCCGCCACGGCCGCCAGTGCTGTCATGATCGCCGCCGCGACCGCCACCCAGGCAGTCCGAGGTGAGATCGCAACAGCGATTGCCCCACTGGTTGTTCTTGGCGCAGCCGGTCTGGTCGGCCATAGCGGATCCGGCCAGGGACGATACCGCGATGGCGGCGAGGAAAGCATTACGCAGGAAAGCAGTCATTTGAAGTCTCCATGGTGTGTGTCGCCGCTGGAGACGGTTTGGTTCACGCAGGTAGCGAAATTTTTTGAGGAGGCGTTTCGAGAGATAAGATTTCGAGGGCAGCGCTGCCCTCATCCGCCTGCCGGCACCTTCTCCCCGTAGTGACGGGGGAAGGGAGATAGCCGCTGCGCCGGCACCTATTCCGCAGCGTTGATGAGGGCAGCGCTGACTCATCCTGAAGATGGCGCGCGGGCCGATATCCCGCTCGTTCGAAAGCGTCGTGTCCTTACTGAACCGCGCCGACCAGTACCTGCTGGCCGCCGCGGATCGAGACCCAGCGGCCGGTGTTGTCGATGGCCTGCCGCTTGAGGAAGCGATAGCCGGTGGCGTCCCAGATCTTCACCTTGTCGGTCAGATTGTCGAGGACGTAGTCGCCCCTGTCGGTGCGCACGGTCAGCACGGCATGGCCTTCGCCGTCCGGCTTGCGCACGACGGTGATCAAGAGATCGGCCAGCGACACGCCAGAGCGCGAGAGCAGGCGGCGCTTTTCCAGCACATAGTCTTCGCAATCGCCGACGCCCTTGTCGGGATAGGCCCAGACCTCGTCCTTGCCATAGATGTCGTAGTCGCTCATCGGCTTGACGGCGGCGTTGACCCTTGACGTCACGTTGATCAGCTTGCGCATGAAGGCGTCGGTCATCGCGGCGGGGTTGAGGTTGCTCGGCCGGATCGAGCATTCGCCGGGCTGGGTTTTACAGAAATCATAGTGGCCGATCGGCTGCGAGGTCATGCCGCCCGTCGCCATGGCGCCGCCTGCAAGTGCCGGCACTGCCCAGCACGCAGAGATCGCCAGCCCTGCTGCCGCCCACAAGCGCAGCGTCCGTGCCATCGGTGAGGAAGTCATTGTCCCCGTTCGCCCTTGTTCTTAACGAAAGGTTAAAGGGGATTTACACTCCGTGTCAATTATCGGGGGAGCCAGATTCTTCGGCATGGTTACCCGCGCCCGCCCAACAGCGTCTATTGTGCAACAGAACGCCTGTGGCGCGCAAAATCGCCCCGCTTTTGCGGGCAATGCACGCTGCAGCCGGATCGAGCCTCAGCCTTTGGCGGAGCGGACCAGCTTGGGTTTCACCGCTACGCGTGTTTGGCGGCCGTAGCTTGTGATGAAATCGACGATGCGCGGCACGATTTCCGAGCGGAATCGCGACCCGTTGAAGACGCCGTAATGGCCGACGGCCGGCTGCATGTAATGCGCATGCCGGTCAGCCGGGATGTTGGGGCAGAGATCGTGGGCGGCCTGGGTCTGGCCGAGACCGGAAATGTCGTCGTTCTCGCCTTCGACCGTGAACAGCGCGACATTGCGGATCGCCTTGGTGTCGACAACCTCGCCGCGATGCGTCATCTCGCCCTTGGGCAGCGCATGGCGCACGAACACCGTGTCGACGGTCTGCAGATAGAATTCCGCCGTCAGGTCCATCACCGCCAGATATTCGTCGTAGAAATCGCGGTGCTTCTCGGCATTGTCGCCGTCATGCTTGACCAGGTGCATGAAGAAGTCCTTGTGGGCGGTGATGTGCCGGTCGAGGTTCATGCTCATGAAGCCCGACAACTGGAGGAAGCCCGGATAGACTTCGCGGCCGAAGCCCGGCACCGGCCAGGGCGCGTGCATGATGACGTTGTCGCGGAACCAGTCGATGCCCTTTTCCTTGGCCAGAAGATTGACCGCGGTCGGATTGCGGCGGGTGTCGATCGGCCCGCCCATCAACGTCATGGTCGAGGGCACGAAGGGATCGCCGCGCTTTTCCATCAGCGCCACCGCCGCCAGCACCGGCACCGAAGGCTGGCACACCGCCATCACATGGGTGTCCGGCCCCAGCGCATGCAGCATGTCGATGATGTAGTCGATATAATCGTCGAGGTCGAAATGGCCGTCGGTCACCGGCACCATCCGGGCATCGACCCAGTTGGTGATGTGCACGTCGGCATAGGGAAGCATCGCCTCGACCGTGCCGCGCAGCAGCGTCGCATAATGGCCCGACATCGGCGCCACGATGAGAAGCTTGGGGTCGGCCTTTCGCCCGGCGGGCACCGACCGCTCGAAGCGGGTAAGATTGCAGAACGGCTTCGACCACACCGTCTTTTCGCTGACCTCGACGCTCTTCCAGTCGACCACGGTCTTGCTCAGGCCGAAATGCGGCTTGCTGTAGCGGCGCGTCGTGCGCTCGAACAGTTCGGCGGTGGCGGCGACCGAGCGGCCCCACGGCGTATGCGAAAACGGGTTGAGCGGGTTGGTGTAGAACAGCCGCACCGCATCGGCATAAAGCCGCGCGGGCTGCAGGGCGGCATGGTTCATTTCATAGAGCTGGTAGAACATCAGGTACTCCGCAGCTGCCGTGACCGAAGGGACGACGGACAGCGCCGAGCCTTGAATGTCTCGCGCGGAGGTTAACAAGATATTGCTGCGATGCAATACGTCACGTGGCGTGACATATGCCAATCTTTCGTCCAAGGCCTTGAGAAACCGCGTTGGGCGGGTGCAGCGGGTCAATGTGCACTGCAAAATGCAAGGCTGTTGGACAACGGGGCAGGATGCGTCCGGCCCGAGCGGGCCGGACTTGGACAGATCTAGACGCGCGCCATGCACACCGAGGTATGGCCCGAGCCGATGAAGCCGAGTTGGCCGGCGGCGCCCTTGGACAGATCGAGCACGCGCCCTTTGATGAACGGGCCGCGGTCGTTGATGCGCACGATGACGCTGCGGCCATTATTCTGGTTGGTCACTTTCAACTTGGTGCCGAAAGGCAGGCTGCGGTGCGCGGCGGTCAGCGCCGACGGGTTCATGCGTTCGCCATTGGCGGTCCTGGAATGCAGTGCGTACCAGGAGGCGCGGCCGCACTGGCCAGCGGCGGAGGAGGCGGATGCACCGACCATTAGGCCAGCCGCGATCGTTACCGCGACAAGCGCGGTCTGGTTTGTTTTCTTCATGTTGGGGGGATTGGCTCCGTTTTCGACAGACCCCAGCCGTTAAGTGCCGAATAAGGCGGGAAATGCGGCAAGCATCGGGCAGTTCCGTGGCACCGGCACACGTTTGGAGTCGCTGGGAAACAGTTTGTCAGGCATCTTTCGTGTGGCGCGGCCGTATCGCCGGCGATATTGCGAGCTGTTTCACAGATTCCGTGAGCAAGGCAGGACGTTATAGTACAAGTAGAAGAGAGCGCGATTGGGCGCCGTCCTTTCGCTCTGTCATCACGGTCATGGCGCAGTTGACGATCGACTTTGAAAAGGGATTCCAACGATGAGACTGTTCAAATATCTGCTGGCTCTGATCGTACTGGCCATCGGCGCGCTGTGGTCGCTGCAAGGCATTGGCGTGGTCGGCGGCAGCTTCATGACCGGCCAGTCGCAATGGCTCTATATCGGTATCGTGACCATGCTGGTCGGTTTCGCCGGGCTGGTATGGGCGAGCCGTTCGCGGGGGTGAGTTGCGACGAAAGTCGACCGCCACAGATCGACTCCCACTCCGTCGAGCTTCGCTCGACACCTCTCCCCCGATCGACGGGGGAGAGGAAAGGCGCGAGCCTATGCAAGGGCGCGAACTTATGCGGGCTGGCTCCCTTCCTCTCCCTCCGGAGGGGGGAGAGGTGGCGCCGCGAAGCGGTGACGGAGTGGGGGAAGGCGCTGGTCAAACCCGCAGTCGCAAACAGGGCCAACCCGGCGAGCAAGAAAACAGCCACCCCATATTGCCGGTCCATTCTGTTACCTATCTATCCGGTTCGGATAGAATGCCCTGCCCGCGACAGCACTACCCGAACAGCTGATCCAGAATCCTGCCCTCCAGCCTGGCAAGCTCGACCGAACCGCGCCGGCGCGGCCGCGCCACCGACACGTCGAGATCGAGCGCGATGCGGCCCTCGTCGATCACCACCACCCGGTCGGCGAGCGCAACCGCCTCGGCGACGTCATGCGTGACCAGCACGGCGGTGAATTTTTGCTCCAGCCAGATGCGTCCCAGAAGCTGCTGCATTTCGATGCGGGTCAGCGCATCGAGTGCGCCGAGCGGCTCGTCGAGCGCCAGAATCTTTGGCTGTCCGATCAGTGCACGCGCCAGCGCCACGCGCTGCTTCTGGCCGCCCGACAGCACCGAGGGCCATTCGTCGGCGCGGTCGGCGAGGCCGACTTCCCCCAGGATGGCGAGCGCGCGCCGCCTGGCTTCCGCACCGGTGGCAAGCCCGGTCAGCCCGACCTCGACGTTTTTCACCACGCTGGCCCAGGGCAACAGCCGCGGCTCCTGGAACATGAAGCGGCTCTCTTCGCCGGCGCCGGCCTTGGCTTCCGGCCCGAATGTCAGCGACCCTGCCGTCGCCCGGTCGAGCCCGGCCAGCAGCCGCAAAAGCGTGCTCTTGCCGCAGCCGCTCTTGCCGATGACGGCCACAAACTGTCCGACGGGCACATCGAGATCGATGCCGTCGAGCACGACCTTGTCGCCAAAGCGCTTTTCCACGCCTTTGAAGGCAAAGGCGCGCTGCCTTTCGACGGCCTCCTCCGGCCGTGACGGTTCCGGCGCGGCGACGAAGGAACGGATGGCGGTCAGGCTGGCGGTTGGCATCGAACCCTCAGGCGTTCTGGAAGGCGGGATGCCAGCCGAGCGACAGCCGCTCGAGCAGGCGGGCGAAGCTGTCGGCAAGCTTGCCGAGCAGCGCATAGATCAGGATCGACAGCACGACCACATCGATCAGCAGGAATTCGCGTGCCTGCATGGCCATATAGCCGAGGCCGGAACTGGCCGAGATGGTTTCGGCAACGATCAGCGTCAGCCACATGATGCCTAAGGCATAGCGCAGGCCGACGAAGATCGCCGGCAGCGCGCCGGGCAGGATCACCTGAAAAAACAACGCGCGGCGGTCCATGCCGTAGACCCTGCCCATCTCGACCAGCTGCGGGTCGACGCTCTGGATGCCGAGCAGCGTGTTGACGTAGATCGGGAAGAACACGCCGAGCGCCACCAGGAACAGTTTTGCTTCCTCGTCGATGCCGAACCACAGGATGACCAGCGGGATCAGCGCCAGATGCGGGATGTTGCGGATCATCTGCAGCGTCGTGTCGGTCAGGCCGCGGCTGAGCGCCGACAGCCCGTTGGCAAGGCCGAGTGCAAAGCCGATCGAGCCGCCGATGGCAAAGCCGGCCAGCGCGCGCAGCGTGCTGACGCCGATGTTCTGTATCAGCTCGCCCGACAGCGTCAGCCGCCAGAAGGCCTCGGCCACCGCGCTCGGCGCCGGCAGCACATTGGCCGGCATCACGCCGGCGCGGCTGGCGGCTTCCCAGCCAATTATGACCAACGCCGGCAGCAGCCAGCCGATGCCGTTCTGTTTGACCCGTTGAGCCAGGCTCATGACGACGCCTGAAGGCGGTTGGCGCCGTGGAAGCCGACGGCGAATTCATTGGCGATGTTCTCATGCGCCCGTGCCCGCCTGGTGCCCAGGCCGAGACGCGGGAACAGAAGCTCGGCGACGCGGTAAGCTTCCTCGAGATGCGGGTAGCCGGAGCCGATGATGGTGTCGATGCCGATCGCCTGATATTCGCGGATGCGCTCGACGATCTGCTCCGGCGAGCCGACCAGCGCGGTGCCGGCGCCGCCGCGCACCAGGCCGACGCCGGCCCACAGATTGGGCGAAACCACCAGCCTGTCGCGGCGGCCGCCATGCAGTTCGGCCATGCGCCGCTGTCCCACAGAGTCCATCTCCCTGGTGAAGCGGGCCTGGGCATTTTCGATCTGGGCATCGGTGACATGGCTGATCAGCCGGTCGGCGGCGCGCCAGGCCTCTTCCTCGGTCTCGCGCACGATGAAATGAAGCCTGATGCCGAAACGCAGTTTGCGGCCGCGCCGTTCAGCCTTTTTGCGCGCCGCGCTGAGTTTTTCCGCCACCTGCGCCGGCGGCTCGCCCCAGGTCAGGTACATATCGACGAGATCGGCGGCGAGCTCCTGGCCGGCATCGGACGAGCCGCCGAAATAGAGCGGCGGCCGGTCCTGTTGCGGCAGAAGGTCAAGGCGGCCATTGTCGACGCGGTAATATTTGCCGTTGAAGTTGACGCTCTCGCCCGACACCAGGGCGCGCCAGATGGTCAGGAACTCTTGCGCCTGCGCATAGCGCTCATCATGCGGCAGGAACACGCCATCGCCGGCAAGCTCGGTCGGGTTGCCGCCGACCACGACATTGAGCAGCAGGCGGCCATTGCTCAGCCGGTCGAGCGCCGCCGTCTGGCGCGCCGCGAAGGTGGGCAACGTCACGCCGGGCCGTAGCGCCACCAGGAATTTGAGCTTTTCCGTCAGCGCTGCAAGGCCGGAGGCGGTGATCCAGGAATCCTCGCAATTCTGCCCGGTCGGCAAAAGCACGCCGGGAAAGCCGAGCCGGTCGACGGCCTGTGCGATCTCCTTGAAGTAAGCGAACTCCGGCGGCCGCTGCTGCTGTTCGGAGCCGAGATAGGAGCCGTCGCCATGCGTCGGGATGAACCAGAAGAAATCGAGCGGGCCGGCTTGCGGGCTTGATGAAGCGGTCATGGCGAAATCCCTGAAGCTTGAAACGGCAAAGGCGGCCGGGGGTTTGGGCCCGGGGGCCCCCCACGAAGTTGAAATGGCCCGGGGGGGGGCCCCCGGGGGGGGGCTGGGCCGCGCGGTGGGGGGGAGGGGGGGGGTGTTGGACGGGGACGGGTTGGGGG
>NZ_JAMYPB010000092.1:0-8845 GCF_040320135.1 Mesorhizobium sp. M0772
CCGCTCCCTTGCGTCATGAGTTGCGCCTCCCATGGCGATCGTAGAAGGTCCGCGTGCGGAATCGAGTCGAAATATCCCGACAAATCAGCGTCGACCGTCTGCTTTTGCAACCGAGCCAGCCTTTCGGCCACCGCGGCCTCGCCAACCGCGGAGGGCGTCTCCTCAGCCCTGGCGAACGCTGGCCCGGCAGGCGCCGCCGGCACAGAACGAGCAGGGTCACGCAACTCGGACGGTGAGGGGGGATTCAGATCAACCACTGACGAATCCGGCGCATGAAGATGGCGCGCCGTTGAGTGACCCGGCTGCAGCACCGAGGCACCCAGCATCGACCCACTGCCTCCGGCGTAGGGCGCCGCGGCGTGTTCTTGTCCGCTCCCTTGCGTCATGAGTTGCGCCTCCCATGGCGATCGTAGAAGGTCCGCGTGCGGAATCGAGTCGAAATATCCCGACAAATCAGCGTCGACGGTCTGCTTTTGCAACCGAGCCAGCCTTTCGGCCACCGCGGCCTCGCCAACCGCGGAGGGCGTCTCCTCAGCCCTGGCGAACGCTGGCCCGGCAGGCGCCGCCGGCACAGAACGAGCATGGTCACGCAACTCGAACGGTGCGGGGGGATTCAGATCAACCACTGACGAATCCGGTGCATGATGATGGCGCGCCGTTGAGTGACCCGGCTGCAGCACCGAGGCACCCAGCATCGACCCACTGCCTCCGGTATGCGGTGCCAGGTGCTCGCCACTGCCTCCGGCGTACGGCGCCGCGGCGTGTTCTTGTCCGCTCCCTTGCATCATGGGCTGCGCCTCCCATGGCAATGCACCCACTTGATGGGTGGGGGCCTGCATCAGCACGCGAGCGCCTGAATTGCCGGTCTCGCTCAGCTGCGGCTCAGTGGCAACGTCCTGCAGACGACTGTTCAGGGTCCTTTGCCTCTTCGCTGGTCTCAACTCCGCTGTATCATGCTCACGGTTGATGAGGACCTCCTCGCTTGGTAGCTGGTTGCTCCTGTCCTGTGCAGCGATCCGCTCGTCCAGCGCGCGCTGGTCGCCGTCGCGCCAGCTCAGGGGACGAAAGGACCCTGCGGGATCCGAGGCTTGGTGATGGTGCCCAGGCACGAAAGACGATGCCACAACAGCGTCGTCTTCATTAGCTTCCCCAAGGGGGAGATTCTCCGGCCAACTGAATGTCTCCTGCGGCCCGCTGCGCTGCGCAGCGGCGTCCCCCGTCCCAACGGGGCTTTCCTTAACCGCGTCTCGGGCGTGTCGGTCCATGAGTTCAAAGTTCGTGAGATAATTTGCCGTTCCAGATGTATCGTCACCCATGAGTCGGGCTTGTAGTGCCTGTCGATTGACGACGAGGTTGTTGAGGTTCAGGTCATCTGGCTGCCATCTTTGCAATCGCCCAACCAGCGCCCGCGTGCCGTCCACCACGTAGACTCCGCAATCCCACCTGTTGCTCTGCTGGGCCATGCGGGGTGAGTCCAGGCGGGCGCCCAGCCTTTTTGCGAACTCTTTTGCAAGCTCTTTATTGTATTCCCCGGCGGAGTCATAATGATGGGCAACCGGCCGTGCCCGGTCGCGGCGATCAACGAATAGCAGCGACCAATGGGTGCCGCGCTCCTCACGAGTCGTACCGGCATCGCTCACTGGCACGAACAGGAAGTCGGCTGTGTCGTTACCGTTCTGATTATGGACGATGCGCTGGAATGCGCTTAGCCTGTCGCTCTCGGAGCCGAAGCGCAGATGAGAATGGGCTACGAGGGGATCCACGAACCGCGTCCGGGCGGCGAGTTCTGGATTGTTCCCCTGCAACTCCTGCTCCAGGAGCTGGTAATCCCTCTGGATATGTTGGTCGCCTAGCAATTGCAATGCGCCGAGCACCCGCCCGTCTTCATTAGCTTTCCCAGGGAGCTTCTCTGGCCGACCCAATGCCTTGTGCGGCCCGCTATGCTGCGCAGCGGCGTCCCCAATGGCACGAGCCTCCATGCCGACTGCGTCTTCCGGACGAGCAGCAAGGGCAATTTCGCGCCTGAGTTCGGACTTCCGGAGATGAGCTAGTGCACTGATCCCACCGGAGTTCATATAGCGCTTGGCATCTTCATCCAGCGACCCCTCGTGAAGCCGAGCCGCAATCCCCGGCTTGTTGTTTTCAACCAGGTATTGACTAAAACGTCTAAGAGCAGATCCATAGGTCTGAATGGTAGCGGGATTCGGCTCGGTCGCAGACGCTGCCTTGTACTCTTTGATGAGAGCCGCTGTGTATTTTCTGATGAGCGCGGCGTCGGCAGGGTCGGGAGTCAGGACAGCGCGGCCCAGCACTGGCGCTCCGCCCGCCCACGTCTTGAGACGACCCACTGCTCTAGCCACGTCCGAGGGGCCACGCCTGCTCTCGTACTCCGAGGGGCCGACCCTGCTCTCGTACTCCTTGAGATCCTGATCCAGCGCGTCAAGCCGAGCAGCAAATCCCGGCCTGTTATTATCAAAGAGCCAACGACCGAAGCCGAGAAGAGAATTTACATGGCGCTTGACCGAGCGCTCCCCGACCTTACCGGCATAGAGTGCTGACCTCAGCCCTTCGACAACAGTCGCATCGTTGGAATAAAGAGGACGCTTGTCGTGACCGGAGACCACTATTGAAGGATCTGGCTGCACCGCCGCCGGCACAGAACGAGCATGGTCACGCAACTCGACCGGTGCGGGATTCAGATCAACCACTGACGAATCCGGTGCATGATGATGGCGCGCCGTTGAGTGACCCGGCTGCAGCACCGAGGCACCTAGCATCGACCCACTGCCTCCGGCGTACGGCGCCGCGGCGTGTTTTTGCCCGCTCCCTTGCATCATGGGCTGCGCTTCCCATGGGGCCGCGGCTTCGATGAGGCTCAGGTCTCCCTGAGACGGATGAGGATGGAACGGGTCTGGCAGAGCCGGAACGCCGGGGGCGGGAATTTGGGCAGCGGCTTGACGCGCCTCGCCCGAGCGCTGCTCAAAGCCCTCTTGCCCGGCCTGTGCCGCTTGCTCTCGAGATGCCGGGGGCTGCACCTGCCGCCAAGCTGTTACATTGGATGGGTCAAATTTGTGCCGGTTCACGCTAGCCTCACGTCCACAGATCAGCTGAGCAACCTACTCGGGCATACTTACGAGAAGCTGACGAGGTCCGCGGTCCCGAAGCGGGTAGGCCTAATTTTCTGCGCGCCGATTGCGCTGGCGCGACGTAGCCCGGCCTTTTGCCAGCTCGGCAGCTACGGCTCGCAAAGAGCGTCGTAAGGCTTGCGGAGCCGCCCCTCAACTCCCGTCGAGGAGCAATCCACAATTCACATATTGGAGATGGCTCGCTGGTTTACCGGTGTCGCTTTTACTTCCCGATTTCAAACAGGGAAAAGAGGTGTTGTTTAGGTTTTAGCGCTACGACAGCCCCGATTTTCCGCTAACGATTTCATTGGTCATTTGCCGAACCGATTACACAACCGAAAAGCAACTCCTTCCCCATCTCTCTCCGATGAAGCATGGTCCGCGGCACGTCGTGTAGCCCGCGAGCTGGATAAGATCCTCGATGGTGCGGGGCCCCGTCAGGCGCCGATCGAGCGGGCCGCCGCGGAGCTGCGCCCGCCAGATCTACAATCTGCTGGCGCGCTACCGCATCGACCGGACCGTGACGTCGCTGCTGCGCGACGGGGAGGGGACTCGGAAAAGCGCCTTGACCAGGATATCGAGGAGATTATCGTGAAGACGCAGTGGCTCGTGCTGGAGGCTCCGCCGCTCGCTCCCGTCGTGGCCGAGGTCCGGGCTCGCTGCGAGGAGGCCGGCCTGGCCACTCCATCCTATCTCACCGTCGCGCGTCGCATACCCTCGCTGTTCAGCCCCGAGTAGATCGCGAGGAAAAGATCAGCGAACCCGAAGCATCCTTCAACGGCTCAAGGCGCGGCCGGGTTACATCCATGCCACGCACCCGCTGGATGTCTGCCAGATCGATCACACACCCACCGACATCAACTTCGTTGAGGTCGTCGACGGTGGTGGAACCTTCATCGGCCGCGCATATCTTACGATCGTTAGCGACGTGGCCACGCGCTGCATTCTCGGCTTCTGCCTCACCCTTGAGAAGCCATCGGCGCTGTCGGTCGCGCTCTGCCTCGCGCAGGCCATGTGTCCAAAGGAGGCATGGTTGGCCACGCATCCTGGTCGACGGCGCGCCACAACCAAAGCTTTTTGCCGGGCGATGGTGACGACCACTTCGTTCAGGTACCAGACATCATTCCGGCACGGCGGCTTGCGGCGCAAGCAGCGAGCGCAGTCCGGCCCGAACTTGATGCCCCAACGGCGACTTGTCTCATACGAAACCACGATGCCGCGTTCCAGCAGCATTTCCTCAACCAGGCGCAGGCTCAGCGGAAACCGGAAATAAAGCCAGACCGCGTGGGCGATAATAGGCGCGTGTAGCTGACGGCGGGCGTATTCATGCCCCCCGGCGTCCATGTCGCAAATCTTGACGATTGCTTTGTGTGTCAAGCCGCCGCAGGTCCCAACGCGTTCATATGCAGACATTGTGAAAATCGCCCTATTCCGCCTTTTTTTTACCGCCCCTTAAGTCCCCCGCTCGCATGCTTGTCGATGCCATTGAACTCATAGCCATCGGGCAAGGATTTTGGAAAATATGTTTCCGCTCGCAGCAGAAAACGTGAGAGTCGCTGTAGGCCTAACGTTAAGGGGAGAGAGCGGTTTGAATTGGACGAAATGTGTACCGGAGTACCGAGTCATGAAGCCCCGAGGTAGTCTGGTCCGACTGAAGCAATTTCAGGTGAATGAGAAGCGGCGACAGTTGCACCAGCTAGACATAATGATTGCCGATTTCGAACGCATGGCGCGAGAACTGGACTTCCAGATAAACGCCGAGGAAACGAAGGCCGGCATCTCCGATGTCAATCATTTCGCTTATCCGACGTTCGCCAAGGCCGCTCGCCTACGTCGTGACAACGTCAAGAATTCGCAATCGGACCTTCTGCGGCAGAGAACCGCAGCCGAGCCATGCCTCGCCGAGGCTGAAGCAGAGCTCTCCAAGGCGCAAATGCTAGAATCGCGCAGCGGCAGAGGCCACGACCTCGAACCCGGCAACCGAAGCGCCATGATCGGCTGAGCCGGACGGCTTCAGCGCGCCTCAATTCGCGACACCGACTGGCCGTTGGCGCGCGAGAGGCGTGCGGGCAGTGTAAAGATATCAGCGGTTAATGCAGCGATAGCTGGCCGGGACGGCTGTCATGCTGCGGCGACATACGCGATTTTCTTCCAGATTTGCATAGCGGCGTTACGCAGGTATTGGGAGAAAGTGGAACTGGTTGGCAATCGGATCATCGGTGGAGACGAACCGCTGCCGGCGGATCGGCGCCTGGCGGCAACGCCTGGCGCTTTCGGCGGCGGCGGTAACGGCAAAGCAGGCTGGCTGCGTCGAGGATGAAGCGCCTGCGCGATGCCGTTCTGCTCACGGCCGGGAGACGGGGTCGGCCCCGCCGGCCGGATGCTGCTCGCTTGGCGCGGCACCGTAAAGTCAACCGACAGCCTATGAAGATGTGCGTACATTGGGCCATGTCAGAAGTTGCTCGTGGTCCGCTCTATGGTCGCCACGGCTTTCCCCCGAGATCATTGCGCACGCGGTATGGCTCTACTTTCGCTTTCCGCTCAGCCTGCGCATGGTTGAGGGCATGCTGGCGGCCCGCGGCATCATCGTCACGCATCAGACCGTTCGAAGCTGCGCGGAGAAATTCGGACGGAATTTCGCCCGAGAGATCAAGCGACGGTCAGCCGGCTGCATGGGCGACAAATGGCATCTCGACGAATGTGTCGTGGCTATCAGTGGCAAGAAGCAGTGGCTCTGGCGTGCCGTCGATCAGGACGGCTTCGTCCTCGAAGTGCTGGTACAAAGCCGCCGAAATGCCAAGGCGGCAAAGCGTCTGATGCACAGGTTGAAGGCTCAAGGGCAGACACCACGGATCATGATCACCGACAAGCTCCGATCCTATGATGCCGCCATGCGCGACCTCATGCCCGGCGTCGAACACCGGTCGCACACAGGCCTGAATAATCGAGCGGAAAATTCGCACCAGCCCACCCGACGACGCGAAAGGATTATGAAACGCTTCAAGTCGGCACGCCAGCTTCAGCGGTTCGTTTCCATCCATGATCCGATTGCCGACCTGCTCCACTTTCCCTGCAATGCGCTGTCATCGGCTCAACATCGAGACCTGCGTAACGCCGCCATGCATTGTGTCGCTACAGCGTCACAGCCGTCCCGGCCAGCTATCGCTGCATCAAGCCGATGAAACTTACAGTGCCGGGCGCGCTGCTACCTGATTTTCCTTACCGCTCAATCAATCTGACAGCACCGATTCTTCTCAACCGCGGCATGCCCTAAATCGCCACCTGCGTGCCGATCTCGACCACACGTCCGGTCGGGATCTGGAAATACTCCGTCGCATCGGCCGCCGAGCGGGCGAGCCCGATGAACAGCTTGTCCTGCCACACCGGCATGCCCGAATTGGGCGAGGCTTTGAGCGAGCGCCTCGACAGGAAGAAGGATGTCGTCATGATGTCAAACTTCCAGCCTTGCTTGCGGCAGGTCGCCAGCGCGCCCGGAATGTTGGGCTGCTCCATATAGCCGAAGGTCAGCGTCACCCGCATGAAAAACTCGTTGACTGTCTCCATCTTGACCCGTTCGCTGTCGGGCACCAGCGGCTGCGGTGCGGTGACCACCGACAGAATGACGTTCTGCTCGTGCAGCACCTTGTAGTGCTTCAGGCTGTGCATCAGCGCTGTCGGCGCGCTTTGCGGATCGCTGGTCAGGAACACGGCGGTGCCGGACACCAGCTGCGGCTTCTTCTTCAACAGATTGCCGGCGAGGAAATCGAGCGGGATTTCGTTGCGGCGGGTCTTGTCGAAGAGATAGCGGCTGCCGCGTATCCAGGTCCACATCGCCAGAACGATGGTGAAGGCCACCGCAAGCGACGCCCAGCCACCCTCGAACACCTTGACGATGTTGGAGGCAAAGAAGCCGATGTCGATGAACGCGAACACCGCCGTCATCGCCACCGCCACCCACAGGCGCCATTTCCAAATGCGCGTCATGACGACGAACAGCAGCACCGTCGTCACCAGCATGTTGCCGGTCACCGAGATGCCATAGGCGGAGGCCAGCTTGCTCGATTCGCCGAAACCGACGACCAGCAACATCACCGCTAACGCCAGCAAAACATTGACGCGCGGCATGTAGATCTGGCCCGACTGCCGTTCCGACGTGTGCAGAATTTCGAGACGCGGCAGCATATTGAGCTGCACCGCCTGCCGGGTCAGCGAGAAGGCGCCGGAGATCACCGCCTGGCTGGCGATAACCGTCGCGGCGGTTGCCAGCACCACCATCGGGATCAGCGTCCAGCCTTCGTTCATCTCGAAGAATGGATGGCCGACGTGACCGTTCTTCGCCAGCACGAAAGCGCCCTGCCCAGCATAGTTGAGCAGCAGGCAGGGAAACACGATCCACAGCCAGGCGACCACGATGGGCCTGCATCCGAAATGGCCGAGATCGGCATAGAGCGCTTCTGCGCCGGTGACGGCAAGGAAGATGGCGCCGATGGTGACGAAGGCGACATCGGGCGAATTGATCAGGAAGGCGACGATGTAGTGCGGGCTGACCGCCCACAGGATTTCCGGGTCGGCGATGATCTGGTTGAGACCGGAAAGGCCGATCGCCAAGAACCATACAGCGGTCACCGGACCGAAGACTAATCCCACCCCACCCGTGCCAAAGCGCTGCACCGCGAACACCATGGCGAGGATGACCAGGGTCAGCGGCACCACATAAGGCTGGAAAGCAGGCGTGACGACGTTCATGCCTTCGACGGCCGAAAGCACCGAAATCGCGGGCGTGATGACCGCGTCGCCAAAAAACAGCGAGGCGCCGACGATGCCGATGCCCAGGATCACCGCCGACCGCTTGGGGAAACTGCCGCGCGCCAGTGCCATCAGCGACAGCACGCCGCCCTCGCCGCCGTTATTGGCGCGCAGCACGAACATGATGTACTTGATGGTGACGATAATAGTCAGCGACCAGATGATCAGCGACAGCACGCCGAGGATATCGCCGCGCTCGGCGACATTGCCGCCCGACGACGCCACCAGCGCCTCACGGAACGCGTAGATCGGGCTGGTGCCAATGTCGCCATAGACAACGCCGAGCGCGCCTAGCATCAGCACCTTGGGGCTTTGCTGTTCGATTGCCGGATGGCTCGACTGTTCGACGGGTTCTGCCTCGCTACCAGTATTGGTAAGGACCATGGACGACACTCCGATAAGGGGCGGCCCTCTACCTTTGCTGCACTGCAATATCAAGTGCCGCAACGTAATGGCTCCGTATGCGGACCGCATTTGTTGCCGCACCGGCGGATTGTCTCATACGAAACCACGATCCCGCTCCCGGGCCATTTCCTCGACGAGACACAGGCTCAAGGGGAACCTGATGGAGGGCCAGACCGGATCAGCGATGATCTGCGGCAGGAAACGATGGCGCTGCTTGTAGCTGACGGCATATCTTTCTACTGTGTGTGTCTGCCAGACGAGTGGGCGGGCACGGAAGTGGTCGCGCTCTACTGCCAGACATGCTCGTCGAACCTGATGAAAACCTGACTTGTACACCCAGCCCAAACAGGTGCGAGGGGTCGGTCTATTACCAAAGGCTCTGAGGGCTGATGGTAGTGTGCTGAGAGTTCTGCAAATTCGCTGAGAGAGGGCGGTCATGGCAGGCTGGTGATGTTCAACGTCACCGATTCCCTGGAAGGAACGCCACCATGACCAAGACAGAAGGTAAA
>NZ_JAMYPB010000093.1:0-8675 GCF_040320135.1 Mesorhizobium sp. M0772
TGGGGGGTGCGCGCGGCGCGCGGGGGGGGGCCCCGGGCGCGGTGGGGGGGGGGCCCCCCCCCCCCCCCCGCGCCTGGCGGGGCGGGGGGGGGGGCCCCCCCACCGGCCTCTCAACAACCTCACCCCTTCTGCGCCGTCCCATCCAGATACTGCGTCAGCGCACAGACCAGATGATAGAAGATGCTGGCCGGCACATCGCTCGCCAGCGAGCGGCCGCGTTCGTCGATGCGGTCGATCCACAGGCCGAGCGGCGCCGGGTCGATGTGCCAGCGGAACAGGCGGCCGACGCGCGCTTCGATCTCCGGTTTGAGGTCGGGGCCACCTGAACCGTCAAGCGCAATCGCCGCCTTGATCGCTTCCGCCTGCGGCCAGCTGCGCGATACGAGGTCGAGCGGCAGGCCCTGCCGGGAGACCGCACCGTAGGCAAGGCCGGTGGCGCGGTTGAGGCCGTTGGCGATGGCCGAGGCGTAGAGCTTGCGGGCAAAATTGCTCAACTCGCCCTGACCGCTGTGGGCGACGAAATCGGTCAGCAGCGAGGCCCATTCGAAATGATGGCCGGGCTCGGTCCATGTGCCCTTCTCGCCGGCGGTCGGCTTCCACCCGGCGTCGAAATATTCGCCCAGCGTCCAGCTCTCGGCATCGAAGAAATGACTGCGGAAAAGGTCGATGATGCGCGCGGCGCGGCGCAGATAGGTGCGGTCGCCGGTCGCCTCATACCAGGCGAGGAAGGCCTCGAGCAGATGCATATGCGGGTTGGAGCGCCGCTCGCCCTCGCCGTCCGACGTCTCGAGGAAGCCGGTCATGCGGCTGTCCTCGAGATGCGCGTCGAGGAACACGAAGGTCTCCTGGCCCAGCCGCAGCGCATCCGGATTGCCGCACATATGCGCATGCGCCAGCGCCAGCAGCACGCAGGAATGGTCGTAGGCATCCTCGGTTGGGTCGGCGACGGAGCCGTCGACATTGAGCGTGCGCACCCAGCCGCCTCTCTCGGTGCGGCCCTTGCCGGCCATGAAGGCGATGCCGTGGCTAATCAACCGGTCCGCCGGACCGTCCCAGCCGCGTGCCCTGGCGACCGCAAAGGCATAGACCTGTCTGGCCGTCGTGCGCATACGCTTGGGCTTCAACAGCGGATTGCCATCGAAACCCAGCGCCTCGTGGAAGCCGCCATGACGCTCATCGACGCCTGAAGTTGACCACAGCGGCAAGGTCTCCTCGAACAGCCAGTGATGCACGCGCCTACGCCAGGCGCCGCTCTCGATGACGCGGTCGTGTGCCGGCGTAAACCTGGTTTCCAGCCGTCCCGATTTCTCCAGCTGCTCGACGATCTTCTTGACGTGCTGGCTGTGGCTGACCGGTGCGACGAAGGTGGCGTCCGCCGTCGAGACGATCGCGACGTCCTTCATGCCGATAGCCGACAAAAGCCGGCCGTCGCTTCTGATGTAGGAGTTCTCGCAATCGATGGCGACAACATCGCCGACGACGACATTGCCATTGGCATCAGCAGGGCCGACATCGAGCAGCGACTGCCAGGAGCCGAGGTCGTTCCAGCGAAAGCCGGCCGGTACCATGACGATGTCCTTGGCCCGCTCCATGATGGCGTAGTCGATCGAGTTCGACGGGATGGCGGCGTAGAGGTCGAGCGGCATATAGAGGCCGGACAGATCCGAAGTCGCTGCCTTGTAGGCCGCTTGGGTGGCCTGCCAGATGTCGGGCTGGAAGGCCGCAAATGCATCGCGCATGGCGCTGGCGCGAAACAGGAAAATGCCGGTGTTCCAGTAGAAGATGCCCGCACTGAGATAGCTCTGCGCGGTGCCGAGGTCGGGCTTTTCGACGAAGCGCGACACGTCGAAGACGCCGCCGCTTTCGGCTGCGACTTCGATATACCCATAGCCGGTCTCGGGCTGCGTCGGCTTGATGCCGAACACCACCAGACGGCCGGCAAGCGCTGCCTGGCTGCCCGCCTCGACGCTCTGCCAGAACTGCTTGGGCGTGGCGATTTCGTGGTCTGACGGCACCACCAGCACCAGGCTGTCGCCGAACTCCGACAATGTGCGCAGCGCGGCCAGCGCCACGGCGGCAGCCGTGTTGCGCCCGGTCGGCTCGAACAGCGGGCCACCGCCGGCGAGGTTGAGTCCGGCAAGGTCGGCATGGACACGCTCGGCATGGCGCTCGGCGGCGATCAGGAAGATCGGCGTCTCACCTTCCGGCCGCGCCGTCAGCCGGCGCAAGGTCTTGGCCAGCATCGAGCCGTCGCCGGAGAGATCGTGGAACTGTTTCGGGTTGTCCTCGCGTGACAGCGGCCACAGCCGCGAGCCGACACCGCCGCTCATGACAAAACTGACGATGCGCTCGCTCATGAAAGGTCCAATCAGAACGTCTGGTTGTAAGCGCCGACTTCGGGGCTGCGGCGCAGCACGGCGTCGACCGCCTCGAACATCTGCCGGCGGCGCTCGGACGATACCGGGCTTTCGACAACCACGACAAGCTCCGGCTTGTTCGACGACGCCCGCACCAGCCCCCAGGTGCCATCCTCGGCCACGACGCGCACGCCGTTGACGGTGATCAGCTCGGCGATCTTCTGGCCGGCAAAAGTCTTGCCGGCGCGCTGCATCGCCTGGAAGTCCGCCACCACCCGATCGACCACGCCGTATTTCACATCGTCGGCGCAATGCGGCGACATGGTCGGCGTGCCGAAGGTCAGCGGCAGCGCGCGATAGAGATCGGCCATCGAACTTGTGGGGTTGCGGACGAGCATCTCACATATGGCTATTGCCGTGATGAGACCGTCATCATAGCCGCGGCCGATCGGCGGATTGAAGAAGAAATGGCCCGACTTCTCGAAGCCGGCGACGGCGCCAAGCTCGGCGACGCGGCGCTTGATGTAGGAATGGCCGGTCTTCCAGTAATCTGTCTTCGCGCCGTTGCCACGCAAAACGCTGTCGGTGTTGAACAGGCCGGTCGATTTGACATCGACGACGAAGGTCGAGCCGGGATGTTGGCTGGAGATATCGCGCGCGAGCATGACGCCGACCTTGTCGGCGAAGATCTCGTTGCCCTCATTGTCGACCACGCCGCAACGGTCGCCGTCGCCGTCGAAGCCCAGCCCGACATCGGCGCCGGTCTCCAGAACCTTGTCGCGGATGGCATGCAGCATCTGCATGTCTTCCGGGTTCGGGTTATAGCGCGGAAAACTGTGGTCGAGCTCGACATCGAGCGGGATCACCTCGCAGCCGATGCGCTCCAGCGCCTGCGGCGCGAAGGCGCCGGCGGTGCCGTTGCCGCAAGCCGCCACAACCCTGATCTTGCGCGCGATGCGCTTGTCCTGGGTCAGGTCGTCGAGATAGGTCTCGCGAAAACCGGAGACGAATTCGTAAGAGCCGCCGCCGGCGAGATCGAAATCGCCCGACAGCACGATCTGTTTCAGGGCGCTCATCTCCTCCGGTCCGAAGGTGAGCGGCCTCGCCGCACCCATCTTGACTCCGGTCCAGCCATTCTCGTTGTGCGATGCCGTGACCATGGCGACGGAAGGCGCGTCGAGCGCGAACTGGGCGAAATAGGCCATGGGCGACAGCGCCAGGCCAATGTCTTTCACCTTTGCGCCCGCAGCCATCAGGCCGGAAACCAGCGCCAGCTTGATGGCAAGCGAATAGGAACGGAAATCATGCCCGGTGACGATGTCGGGCCCGGCGCCAAGACGGCGGATCAAAGTGCCCAGGCCCATGCCCAGCGCCTGGACGCCGATCAGGTTCAGGTCCGGCGGTTGCGTCGAACCGGCATGGCCAAACCACCAGCGCGCGTCGTATTCGCGAAAGCCGGACGCCTTGATCAGCGCTTCGGTTTCGAATTCGAAGCTGTTGGGCCGGGCGTCGCCTACGATTTTCAGGGGCAAGGCAGCAAAGCTCCAGATGGCGAAAACGCGATTTATCGAGGCTGCGACTTAGCACACAAGGCTTTAAGCCGGGTTTATCCCGGGAGGGAAAGCCAAGCTTTGCGGCAATGCCCAACGAAAGCCAACGAAATGCGACAGAAGCGCTGCCATTGCCGCTTGCAGGAACGGTATGTGGCAGCTATAAGCCCGCGGTCTGGTCACGGAGTGTAGCGCAGCCTGGTAGCGCACCTCGTTCGGGACGAGGGGGTCGCAGGTTCAAATCCTGCCACTCCGACCAGAAAAAACAGACACTTAGGTGTTTGTTCTCCCGACCCACAAGATGGCTTAATGCAAACCGGCCGCGCCGGCGTTCGCTGTCAGCATGGTGTTTTGACGCGACAACCTTCCGCGCTACCTCGATAATAGGAATGCCGCCGAGACAGCGGCCGGAACGAGGTTTGCGGAAGATGAATTTGTTGATTTCAAGCCGGCTGTCAGCGCTGCTCGCTTTGTCCCTGGCGGCAGGCTGCTCATCGCTGGGCAGCGCGGTGAACCCGGCGAAATACGACAGCATGACATGCGCCGAGCTCAACAACGCGGTAGGCGATACCGCGCGCGACATCTCGCAAACCGCCATCACCCGCGGCAGGGTCACCAACACCAGCGTTCCCAACTGGCTGCTCGGCGGCACGCGCGTGAAGAGCGCAGTGGCCAACCATGAGACGGCCAGAATCGAACTGCTGAAGCAGCGGCAAGAGGCCATTGTCGCGACAAGAGCCAACAGATGCCCTAGGTCAGCGGGCTAAGCGAACTGACCCTACCCTGACTATCGGCTGAACGTCACGCCTTAGGCACTCAGCCTGAAGCGCGTGACATCGATCGCCGCAGCCATCAGCGTCTGGGTGTAGGCGGCCTGCGGGTTGCTGAATATCTGTTCGGTCGGGCCTTCCTCGACGATCTTGCCCTGCCTCATGACGATGATGTAGTCGGCCATGGCGCGCACCACGGAGAGATCGTGGCTGATGAAGAGGTAGGACAGTTCGTGGTCGGCCTGCAGCTTGCGCAGCAATTCGACGATCTGCTTCTGCACCGAGCGGTCGAGCGCCGAAGTCGGCTCGTCCAGCACCACCAGTTTGGGCTTCAGGATCACGGCACGCGCGATGGCGATGCGCTGGCGCTGGCCGCCGGAGAATTCGTGCGGGTAGCGGTTGCGTGCGTTGGGGTCGAGGCCGACCTCGAGCAAAGCCTCGACGGCGCGCTGATCGCGTTGCTTGCCTGACAGGTTCGGCTCATGCACCAGAAGCCCTTCGGTGATGATCTGGCCGACGGTCATGCGCGGCGACAGCGAGCCGAACGGATCCTGGAAGACGAGTTGCATCTCACGCCGCAGCGGCCGCATCGCCTGTCGGTCGGCGGTGGAGATGTCGCGGTCGCCGAAGCGGATGACACCGTCGCTGGGCAACAGGCGCAGAAGTGCGCGGCCGAGCGTCGATTTTCCCGAACCGGACTCGCCGACGATACCGATGGTCTGGTTGCGCTTCAGCCGGATCGAAATGTGATCGACGGCGCGTAGCAGCAGCGGTTCGCCGGCAAGGAAGCCGCCGCCGATCTTGAAGGTCACTTCGACATTGCGGCCCTCCAGCAGCACCGGAGCGCTGGGCGGCGGCGCCGCCTTGGTGCCGGTCGGTTCGGCCGCCAGCAGCATTTTGGTATAGGCATGCTGCGGGTTGGCGAAAAGTGCTTCCGCCTCGCCTTCCTCGACCACCTCGCCATAGCGCATGACATAGACGCGGTCGGCAAAGCGCCGGACGATGCCGAGATCGTGGGTGATGAAGACGATGGCCATGCCGAGCTTGCGCTGCAATTCGGCGAGCAGCACCAGGATCTGCGCCTGGATGGTGACGTCGAGCGCCGTCGTCGGCTCGTCGGCGATCAGGATGTCGGGGTCGTTGGCCAATGCCATGGCGATCATGACGCGCTGGCGCTGGCCGCCCGACATTTCGTGCGGATAGGATTTCATCCGCCGCTCGGGATCGGGAATATGCACAAGCCGCAGCAGCTTGAGCGCCTCGTTCCGTGCCTCGGCTGCGTTCAGGCCGCGGTGCTTGCGGATCGGTTCGATCAGCTGGTTGCCGATCGAATAGAGCGGATCGAGCGATGTCATCGGCTCCTGGAAGATCATGCTGATCTTGGCGCCGCGCACCTTGTTGAGGTCGCTCTTGGTCATGGTCAGAAGATTGCGGCCGCGATAATCGACGTGACCCGTCGCCTCGCCATTGGACGCCAGCAGGCTCATCGCCGCCATCATGGTCTGGCTCTTGCCGGATCCGGATTCGCCGACCACGGCAACGGTTTCACCTGCCTTGACGTGGATGTTGATGCCCTTGACCGCTTCGACCGCGCCGTCGAGCGTGCGGAAGCGGACGCGAAGGTCCTTGACGCTGAGGATCGTTTCGGGCGCTTCCATCGCAACGGTCCCCATCTTATCGGTCCCCATCTTTATCCGTCCCATCTTCATCGGTCTCTCGGATCGAGCGCGTCGCGCAGGCCGTCGCCGACGAAGTTCAGCGCAAACAGCGTCGACACGAGGAAGAAGGCGGGGAACAAAAGCAGCCAGTTGGCGGTGCCGATGTTCTTGGCGCCGACCGAGATGAGCACGCCCCAGCTGGTCATCGGCTCCTGCACGCCAAGGCCGAGGAAGGACAGGAAGCTTTCCAGGATGATGACCTGCGGCACCAGCAGCGTCATGTAGATCACCACTGGTCCGAGCAGATTGGGGATGACATGGCGCAGCAGTATGCCGCGCTGGCCGACGCCCATGGCTTCGGCCGCCTGGACATACTCCTGCCGCCGGATCGACAGCGCCTGGCCGCGCACGATGCGCGCCATGTCGAGCCACAGCACCGCTCCCACCGCCAGGAACATCAGCACGAAGTTGCGGCCGAAGAACACCACCAGCATGATGACGAAGAAAATGAAGGGCAAGGAATAGAGCACGTCGACGATGCGCATCATCACCTCGTCGATCTTGCCGCCGGAAAAGCCTGCCGCCGCCCCGTAGAGGACGCCGATGACCACGGCGACAATGCCGGCAAGCAGGCCGATGGCCAGCGAGATGCGCCCTGCCATCAGCGTTCGCGAGAGAAGATCGCGACCGGTGTTGTCGGTGCCGAACAGGAAGTACTGCTGTTTGACCGACGCAGTCATAGTCAATTCGAGCCCGTCGGCCGATTTGCTCTCTATCTTGGTATCGTCGAAGGCATCGGAGCGGTCGAGATAGCGGATGTTGCGGTCGTCGATCGGTTTGGTCGAGGTGACGGTGACGGTGACGCGACTGCCGTCCAGTTTCCACTCCTTGATGTCGACGCGCATGCGCTTGACGGCATCCTTGAGCGCCGTCTCGATCATGTCGGGCTTCGGATAGGCTGAAAAGCTTGGCGGCGTGCGCACATAGTCGGCATAGATGGTGGTGTACTGATGCGGCACGAACCAGGGGCCGAAGATGCTGATGACGCCAATGAAGGCCAGGTAATAGAGGCTGAACATGGCGGCGCGGTTGGCTTTGAGGCGCGCCCATGCGTCGCCCCAGAGCGAGCGGCCGACGACGGCCGGCGGAGCGGCGGCGGCTGTGATGTCAGTCATAGCGCACCCTCAGTCATAGCGTACCCTCGGGTCGACGACCGCGTACATGACGTCGACGATCAGGTTGAAGACGATGGTGAAGAGCGCGATCACCACCACGGTCCCCATCACCAGCGTGTAGTCGCGGTTGAGCGCGGCATCGACGAAATAGCGGCCGACACCGGGAATGGAGAAGATGGTCTCGACGATGACCGAACCGGTGAGCAGCGCCGCGGCTGCCGGACCGGTGAAGGAAACGATCGGCAGGATGGCGCCGCGCAGCGCGTGCTTGACCACCACCGACCAGTCGGAGAGGCCGAGCGCACGCGCCGTTCGGATATGATGCGAACGCAAGCTCTCGATCATCGACCCGCGCATCAGGCGGGCAACGATGGCGATCTGCGGCAAGGCCAGCGTCAGCACCGGGCCGATCTTGTTGATCAATGCGCCATCACCCCAGCCGCCGATCGGCAACAGCTTCCAGGTCAATCCGAACACCAGCTGAATCACAGGAGCGATGACGAAGGTGGGGATAGTGCTGCCGGCGGTCGCCAGCGCAATCACCGTATAGTCGCCAAGCTTGTTCTGGTTGAGCGCGGCGATGGTGCCGAGCACCGAACCAAGCAGCAGCGCCAGGATCAGCGCGGAGGTGCCGAGCTGGACCGATATCGGCAGCCCCTTGGCAAACAGTTCGGTGACGGTGAAGTCAGGCAAATTGTAGCTCGGCCCGAAATTGCCGCGCAGAAGATTGCCGAGATAGTGGGCATATTGCAGCCAGAGCGGATCGTCGAGGCCGAACTGTGCTTCCAGATTGGCCCTGATCTCGGGACTGAGGCCCCGCTCCTGATTGAAGGGGCCGCCCGGTGCGACGCGTATCAGGAAGAACGCCATGGTCACGATGACGAACAGCGTCGGAATGGCGGTCAGAAGCCGCCGTAAGATGTATCGCAGCATCGGCGCCCCGCTTCGGCCAGAGCGACATACGTCCATGCGGACGCATTGCCACGCTCCGGCGCCAAATCTTCGCACCGGGCTTGCCGAAAATCGACCACGACTTTCGGACCGGTGCGATGACCGACCAGTCCGGGGGGGCCGCCCCGCGGGGGGGGGGGGGGGGGGGCGGGGCGGGTGTGGTCGGGGGGGAGGGGCGGGGGGGCGGGGGGGGGGGAGCCCCTTCAAGAGGAGC
>NZ_JAMYPB010000094.1:0-7654 GCF_040320135.1 Mesorhizobium sp. M0772
GGGCGGAGGTGAAGCGCAAGGACAAGCCCTGGTGGAAGGGCGACTTCTACCTCGACGGCATCAAATGGGTCGATTACGGCTCCGACCCCAACGCCATGCTGTCGGCCTTCGAATCCGGCGAGATCGACACCGACCACGAAACCGCGTCCGACGCCGTGTCGCAGACCGAGCAGATGGGCTTGTTGAATTCCGAGATCGCCACCGGCTCGACCATCGTTGCCCGCTTCAATGTCGGCAACGCGCCTTATGACGACGTCAAGGTGCGCCGCGCCGCCCAGCTTGCGGTCGACAATTCGGCCGTGCTGGCGCTCGGCCTCGGCGGCCGCGGGAAGCCTGCCGACAATCACCATGTCGGCCCGATGCACCCGGAATTTGCCGATATCGGCCCGGCCAAGCGCGACACGGAACAGGCCAAGAAATTGCTCGCCGAGGCCGGCAAGACGGACCACGAATTCGAGCTGATCTCGGTCGACGTCGAATGGCAAAAGAGCACCGGCGATGCGATCGCCGCGCAGATGCGTGAGGCCGGCCTGAAGATCAAGCGAACCGTGCTGCCCGCCGCGACCTTCTGGAACGACTGGAGCAAATACCCCTTCTCCACAACCGAATGGCTGGGCCGCCCGCTCGGCGTCCAGGTGTTGGCGCTCGCCTACAAATCGGGCGCCGCCTGGAACGAAAGCGCCTATGCCGACAAGGAATTCGACACGCTTCTCGACAAGGCGCTGGCAACGCCGGACGCCGCCCAGCGCAAGGAGATCATGGCCAGGATCGAGCAGAATCTGCGCGATGCCGGCATCATCATCCAGCCCTACTGGCGCTCGGTCTACCGCACCTATCGCAAGGGCGTGCAAGGCTGCGAACAGCACCAGTCGCTGGAGCAGCATTTTGAGAAGGTGTGGCTGGAGGGGTGATCGTTCGGGGACGCCGCATACCGGCTGGCACCTGAGCGGTATGTCGCTCAGGTAAATACCTGCAGCGCACTCCGAGCATTTACGACGGTGTCTGTCTTGACGCGGCGATCGTGGATCGGTCTGGTGTGTCGACGAGGCGCCGCTGTGGGCTCGCGTCATTCCGGAGAATACACATGCGCGCCCGTTGGGCTTTCATTCTTGCACCCATTATTCCGGCGATCCTGCCCGGCTACAATTGGCATGCGAACCACCCTGAGACGGGGCCGTTGTCGGGCTTCATCTTCGTAACCCTTGTTTTCTATGTTGTGGAGGCGGTGGTAGGAATTCCGGCCTTCTATGTCCTCACCCGACGGCGCTGGCAGTTTTTTTGGGTATACGTCGTCGTTGGCTTTCTGGCAGTTTTTGTTCCAGCGTTTGTCTTCGGCCTCATTAAGTGGAGTCCTCCATTGGGAATCGGCGGAGTTCTCTATGCATGCTCCTTCATAGGGATACTCGGTGGCGCTACAGGGCTGATCTTCTGGCTTTTGGTGCGCCCAGACAAGGACCCTGTCGAACAGATTGCTTCGCACTTTACCTAGGTCAGCACCCCAAGATTGAGTTCAAGGCCTGATACACTTTGGCCGCGATATTTTGCACGAGAACGCATGGACCACTTCGACCTTGGCACCTATCGCCGTCCAATCTCCACCGCCTCGGCCGAGACGCAGCGCTGGTTCGATATCGGGCTGAACTGGTGCTACGGCTTCAACCATGAGGAAGGCATAAAGTGCTTCGAGAAGGCGCTGGAGACAGATCCTGATTGCGCCTTCGTGCATTGGGGCATCGCCTATGCCGCCGGGCCTTTTTACAACCTCACCTGGAACGAGCACGGCAAGGACGAGGCAGACCGTGCGGCCAAACGCTGCTTCGACCATGTCCAGCTCGCGCGGGATGTGGCGATCACCTCGTCGTGCCTGTGTCGGACGAGCGCGGAGGCGGGGCCAAGCTGTTGTCACTGAAATCCCGCCGCCCGACCAGCCGAGTCGGCTTCGCCTTCTAAGAGAAAATCTCCGCCAGTTCATCTACGCTGGTGCCTTCCCTAACCTGGCGCAGTTCAAGATAGGCGACCGCAATGGCCACCGATGCCACCGTGGACACGACCGTCACGATAAGGACGCTTCCGAAAGCGCCGAAAATCAGGGCGACCGTCGAGAGGCCGCTGAAGAAAAGCGAAAATCAGGCCGATCAGCAGGGCAAACATCATCTGGAAGGCAAGCGCCGCCAAAAACAGGATCAGCAAGACACCGAACATCGGCCAGCGGCTGCCCTTGGTCAGAGCACGGCTGCGCGACATCGCGCCAAACACGCCAAGCCGCTCCTGCATCAGCACCGGCACGGAAACCGATATGCCGAGTAGCCACCTGATGCCGGCAACGAGCAACACCACGAAGGCAATGATCGCTCCGAAGATCGGCACCAACATTCCGGCGATGCCCATCACGATGAGGCCAAGGATCATGGCCAAAAAGACAATCAGCCCCACCCCCAACGTCGGCAATATGCTGCGCAAGGCTATCTGGATGCAGTCGCCGATCACCGGGCGCTTGCCGTTCAGGTCCTCTATCGTCGCTTGCACCAGCGAGGACTGGAACAACAGCGCGCAAACGAAATAGATCAGGCTTGAAACGAGCGATAAGAACGAGCTGCTCATAATGACCCACTTCGCGCCGAGTGGAGGTGTGGCGATGTAGCCGTTGGGGCCGGCATTCCAGTGGTTCGACAGATTGAGCGCAACTGCTGGGAGGACCAGGAAAAGCGCCGCCAAAGCAATCATCAGACCGGGATTGCGGTCGATCACGGCGAAGGTGTTGTTGAAAACCCTGCCGATCTGGAACTTCTCAAGCCGCGCCGCCGCCGTCGATGCCACGATTACCCCTTCCGGCCCGAGCTAGATCCCGGCCAATCGCGCCAACATGACTGGCTGTTCTCGGGCCAAAACCTTCGTTACGAGAATATCTGCGCCAGTTCGTCGACGCTGGTGCCTTCCTTGACCTGGCGCAGCTCGACATAAGTGACCGCAATCGCTACCGAAATCACCGCCGAAACGATTGTCGACAGCAGGCTGCTTCCGATGGCGGCGGCAATGAGTCCGGTCGTGCTGATCCCGCCGCTCGCAATAGCAGCCTGAAACAGCAAGGTGAAAACCACTTGTAGCCCTATCGCAACAATGCCGAGGACCAGAAACAGCGCGAATATCCGCCAGCGGCTTCCCTTCGTCAGCGCCCTGCTTCGCGAAATCGAGGCGAAGACGCCAGGCCTTTCCTGAACTGCGACGGGCACAGCCACCGATATGCTGATCAGCCACATGGCTATGGGGATGAGCGACAGAAGTGCAATCACACCGCCGACGATGGGGATGGCCATGGTGATGACCGTTAATATCATCGCCACCAGAAACATTGCCACGATGATCACAATACCAATTCCGAGCGTGGGGAGGAAGCTGCGCAAGGCTATCTGAATGCAATCGCCAATCGACGGGCGCTTGCCGTTCAAATCTTCGATTGTCGCTCGTACCAGCGCCGCCTGCGCCAGAAAGGCCAAGATCAGGAGCACCAGGCCGGCAATCATCGAAACGGCACCATAGCCCGCCATCGCCGATTGCTCGAAGCTCGCCCCAGGTACTGCTATCTTTGCAATCTGTCTAAAGCTCCAGATGTTGTACAGCAGCGCAGGCAGCGTCGAAAAAAGGCCGACGATGGCGGCAAGTGGGACGAAGCTTCGTCCGATTACCGAAAACGTATTGCTGAAAGCCCTGCCGATGCTGAACCGTTCCGGCCGCTCGCTCGCGATTGACGTCATGTTACATTCCCCCCGACTAATGGATACCCGAAATCAGAAAGTATAAATCACCGATATTGATACTTGCGGTTGCCGCCGCTTGCAATTGCCTTGGCGTATTGCCAGTGTCGGCTCGCGAACCGCAGGTTGCAGGGGGGCGAGAAGGTGACTGCTGCACAGCCGGACGCTGCGCAAGCCGAATGGCTGGCCAAACTGCACAAGCAGTTGCTGTCGGACGATTCGATCCAGTTCGACCTGCCGGCCTACAGACCACCCGAGACCCCCGAGTGGCTAAGACCGCTGGGCGAGTTCCTGAAATCGCTCGGCCCTTACATGATCTATCTGTTCTGGGGGGCCGTGATCACAGGTGCCGCAATCATTCTGCTGCTGATTTTGCTTGAGGTGAAAGGCGTCGCCTGGCGCCTGCCCTGGTGGCGCAAAAAGAGCGAGACCGAGGCGGAAGCGACATGGCACCCCGACGTGGGCGCCGCGCAGGTCCTGCTGTCGGAAGCCGATGCGCTGGCCGCCCGGGGCGAGTATGACGAGGCGGTGCATCTCCTGCTGCGCCGCAGCGTTGCCGACATTGCCGGCCGCCTGCCCGACTTCCTGCGCCCGTCGCTGACCGCGCGCGATATCGCGGGAGCGGCGTCGCTGCCAACGCGGGCGCGTGGCGCCTTTACCCAGATCGCGCGCATCGTCGAGGCCGCTCTGTTCGCGCGCCGGCCGGTCGGGCCCGAGGGCTGGCAGGAGGCGCGCAGCGCCTATGAGCGATTCGTCTTCAGGGATGCCTGGATGTGAGTGACGCGACAGCCGACATCGCCCAGCAGGAACCGTTCAGCCGCAGGACGCTGTTCTGGGGCATTTTCGCCAGCCTGCTCGCGGCCGCAGGCTTCTTCCTTTTGTCCACCTATGCCCCCGACTTTCGCCAGCCGAGCGTCGGTGGCGCAACGCCGCTGTCGAAGAGCGGCATCGGCTATGCCGGTCTGGCGCAATGGCTGAAGCTGACCGGCGAAGCGCCCGATATGGCGCGGTCCGACAGCGATCTCGAGACCGAAATGCTGCTGATCGTCACCATTTCACCCGACAGCGACCCGGATGCGCTTGCCAACATCATCAAGCTTCGCAAGGGCCTGGATACGCTGTTCGTTCTGCCCAAATGGGCGACCTTGCCGCTGGCCCTGCACGAAGGCTGGGAGATGAAGATCCAGCGGCTGCCGGACGTCGTGGTCAACGACTGGCTCGCCCGGATCGCCAAGGCCAAGCTCGGCGAAGGTGAGACCACGGTCAAGCAACTCGACGTCTCAGGGCAAATGGTCAGCGTTCCCGACCAGCTGCAATGGGTGGCCGACGAACACCCGCTGATTGCCACCGGCAACGGCAAGGCCGTGCTGACCGAGGTGGAAGACGAGCGGTTCTACATTCTGACGGACCCCGATCTCATCAATAACGCTGGCTTGAAAGATCCCGACAAGGCGGCGGCGGCGCTCAAGCTGATCGAGCTCCTGCAGCCCGAAGAGGGTGCCGTCATGTTCGACCTGACGCTGCATGGCGCGGGGCGAAAATACGACCTCGCCAAGCTTCTGGTCGAACCGCCTTTCCTGGCGCTGACGCTGACCATCCTGGCGGCCGCGGCACTTGCCTTCCTGCATGGCCTTGGCCGGTTCGGGCCGCCACGGGCCGATCAGCGCGCCATCGCCTTCGGCAAACGCGCGCTGGTCGACACCACGGCGATGCTGTTGCGCCGCGCCGGCCGGCTGGAAGAACTAGGCGACCGCTATGGAGCACTGGCACGCCTACGCGCCGGCGCGCTGCTCGGCGCGCCGCACGGTTTGCAGGGCGAAGCGCTCGACCGCTGGCTCGATTCCCGCGACAAGGACGAAGCCGGCGGTTTCACGACCCGCCTGCAAGCTGCGAACGCGGCAAAGACCCTGACACAAATGCATGATGCAGCCGAAAAGCTGCACGACTGGACGGCAAGGAGGCTCGGTGAACGTCGATGATGTGAAGGCCCTGGCGACACAGATCAGGGAAGAGGTGGCCAAGGCCATCACCGGGCAACACGATACGGTCGATCTGATGCTCACGGCATTGTTCGCCGGCGGGCATATATTGCTCGAGGGACCGCCGGGCACGGCCAAGACGATGACGGCGCGCTGCTTTGCCCACGCGCTGGGCGTCGCCTATGGCCGGATCCAGTTCACGCCCGACCTGATGCCCGGCGATATCGTCGGTTCCAACATCTACAATTTCCAGACCGGGCAGTTCACGCTGACGCGCGGCCCGATCTTCTGCGACCTTTTGCTCGCCGACGAAATCAACCGCACGCCGCCCAAGACCCAGGCCGCCCTTTTGGAGGCGATGCAGGAACATGCCGTCACCTTCGACGGCACCACCCATGCGCTCGGCCAGAATTTCATGGTGGTGGCGACGCAGAACCCGATCGAGCATCAGGGCGTCTATCCCCTGCCCGAGGCCCAGCTCGACCGTTTCCTGTTCAAGCACCGGGTGAGCTACCCCGGCCCGGAAGAGGAAAAGGCGATCATCATCCACCATGGCGGCGGCACCGCCTCGCACGACATCAAGCAGTACGGCATCACCGCCCAGGCCGACCGCAAGACGCTGGAAAAGGCGTTGGCGACCGTCGGCGGGGTCACGCTTGTCGACGACGTCGTGGACTATATCGCAAGGCTGGTGCGGGCCACGCGCGCCAGCCCCGATCTGGAAGTCGGTGCCAGCCCGCGTGCGGGCGCCATGCTGGCGAGAGCCGCACGCGCCCGGGCAGCGCTCGACGGGCGCGCCTATGTCATCCCCGACGACGTCAAGGCGCTTGCGGTGCCGGCGCTGCGCCATCGCGTGATCCTGTCGCCGGCGGCGCAGATCGACGGCCGCCTGGTCGAGCAGATCGTCACCGACTTGGTCGACCAGACGGAAGCGCCACGTTGATCTATCCGAGCGGCCGGGCAGTCTGGGCAGGTGCGGCCGGTGCAATACCGGCCTTCCTGATCGCGCTCGCGCTGCCGTCGCTGTGGTATCTCGGCCTGTTGTGGATCTGCGTGCTGCTTGCTTTCCTGGCCGTGGACGCGGCCGCCGGGCGCGGACGCGCTTCCCTGGATGCCAGCATCCATGCCCCGCCGCAAGTCAGCGTCGGCGGCAAGTTCACCGTCCATGTCACCGCCGGGCTCAGCGGACGGTCGCGCGCGGTGCAGGCGCGCCTCGGCCATGACGAGCGGCTGGCCCCGCTGGGCGGCACCGGCGGCGCGTTGACCGCCGAGGCCGGCAGCGCATCGCTCGATCTCAAATTTCAGGCGCTGCGGCGCGGCATCGCCAGGTTCGATCGCCTGTGGGTGCGCTGGCGCGGGCCGTTCGGCCTGGTCTGGAACCAGGTCGTCCTGCCAATGGACAACAAGGTCGCAATACTGCCCGATATCCGCAGCGCCCGCGACGAGGCAATCACGCTTCTACAGCGCCAGTCGCTGCCCGACGGCCATGCGCAACGCCGCGCCGGCCAGGGCCGCGAGTTCGAGGCGCTGAAGGACTACCAGCCCGGCATGGGCCGGCGGATGATCGACTGGAAGCGCAGCGCCCGCCACGGCAGGCTTCTGGCGCGCGAGTTCCGCATCGAGGAGAACAACAACATCGTGCTGGCCATCGATAGCGGCCGGCTGATGTGCGAGCCCGTCGACGGCGTGCCGAAGGTGGACCGTGCCGTCACCGCCGCCTTGCTGTCGGCGTTCATCGCGCTGAAGGGCGGTGACATGGTCTCCCTGTTCGGCTTCGACGCGCGGCCGCGCGTTTCCAGCCGCGCCGTGCGCCGCGACGCCAGCGGCCCCCTGATCCAGAACCGGGCGGCGGCAATCGCCTAATGACCCCAAACAACCCAATTAACACTGTCGCTTAAAAACAAATTACACGGCCGCCCACAC
>NZ_JAMYPB010000095.1:0-7205 GCF_040320135.1 Mesorhizobium sp. M0772
CTTTTTTTAATTCCACGCGGGCGCTGGGGTTTGACACGTAGCCCGTCTTCCCCCCCGTCGGTTTTTTGGCACCAACCCCGGGGCCGGCGGCGGCCCCCGGCCGTCGACTGTCCCGAGACGTCGAGCACCAAAAGCACCGGCAGGTGGTAGAGCCGCGCCAGATCGGCGGCCGAGCCGGTGCGGCCTTGTCCGGCCGGGATGCCGTCGAACAGGCCCATCGCGCTTTCGAGGAAGATAAAATCGGCATCCTCGGTGGCATTGCCGGCCAACGCGTTGAGCAGGTCAGGCGACATCGCCCAGCTGTCCAGGTTGACGCCGGACAGACCGGTTGCGGCGGTATGAAAACCCGGATCGATATAGTCGGGGCCGGACTTGGCGCCGCGCACCTTGATGCCGCGCCGGGCGAGCGCGCGCAAAATGCCGATGGTGACGCTGGTCTTGCCGGAGCCGGAACGCGGCGCGCCGATGATGATGGCGCGGGTCATGCGTTACCCGCCAGTGCTGCGCGCATGGCGACGATGCCGCCGACGACAATGAGGGCCGGCGAGGCCAATTCCGCCGCGGCGGCCGCTTCGGAAATGGTGGCGAGTGTCGCGACGACGGTCCGCTCCTGCGGTGTCGTCGCCGAAACGATGACAGCCGCCGGCGTCGACGGCGCCAGCCCGCCTTCGAGCAGCGACGCGGCGATAACAGGCAGATTGGCCATGCCCATATAGATGACCACCGGCTGGCCGGTGCGGGCGATCGCGCCCCAGTCGAGATCGTCATCTGTGCCGGCGGCATGACCTGTCGCCAGGATGATCGCCTTGTTGATGCCGCGCATGGTTGCGGGAATGCCGGTGGCGGCCAGCGCGCTCAGCCCCGATGTCAGGCCGGGCAGGACGCGGAACGGGATTTTTTCGCGCGCCAGCGCCAGCGCCTCTTCGCCGCCACGGCCGAAAATATAGGGATCGCCACCCTTCAGCCTGATGACGCGGCGGCCATCGCGCGCCAGCCGCACCAGCAGAGCGGTGATGTCGTCCTGCTTCATCGACGGCTTGCCGCCGCGCTTTCCCGCAAAGAACAGTTCGGCCTTTTCCGCGACAGCGACGACGTCGGGCGAGACCAGCGCGTCGTAGACCAGCGCATCTGCCTCGGCTAAAGCCGCCAGCACTTCCAGCGTCAGGCAGCCGGGATCGCCGGGGCCGGCGCCGGCCAGCCAGACATGGCCCGGCTCAAGCCGGCGCGGCTTGAAGTTCAGCCGGGCAAGGGCCTGTTCGAGCGTGGTGTTTTCGCTTTTACCGCTCACAATCCGTCCCGTCCCCGGAAACGCCGCTGATAGTGGGCGTCGTACAATGAACTCTCGTCAAAACCTTCCGCTGCCAGCGAGCGGCCGACGAAGATGATCGCCGTGCGCTCCATCGGGTCGGCGGCGAGCAGTGCCTCGATCGTGGCGAGCGTGCCGGTCAGCACGCGCTCGTCCGGCCATGAAGCGCGAAAGACGATCGCCACCGGGCAATCGCCGCCATAATGCGGCGACAATTCGGCGACGACTCGGTCGATGGCGTGGATGGCGAGATGAATGGCCAGCGTCGCGCCGGTGCGGCCGAAGCCGGCCAGCGTTTCGCCCGGCGGCATTTTCGAGGCGCGGCCGGAGACGCGGGTCAGCACCAGGCTTTGCGCCACCTCGGGAATGGTCAGTTCGCGGCGAAGGGCTGCGGCTGCGGCGGCGAAAGAGGGAACGCCCGGCGTCAGCGTGTAAGGAATGCCGTGTTTTTCCAGCCGGCGGATCTGCTCGGCCACGGCGCTCCACACCGAGAGGTCGCCGGAATGCAGGCGGGCGACATCGTGGCCGGCCTGGTGGGCTGTCACATATTCGACCTCGATTTCGTCGAGTGACATCGGCGCCGTATCGATCAGTTTGGTCCCCGGTGCGCAGTGTTGCAGCAATTCCGGCGCGACGATCGAGCCGGCATGCAGACAGACCGGGCAGCTTGCCAGCAGCTTGGCGCCGCGCAGTGTGATGAGGTCGGCGGCACCGGGACCGGCGCCGATGAAATGCACGGTCATGGCGCGTCTCCGCTGATGGCGATGGCGCAGGTGACCGGGCCGAGCACGGTGCGTGGACCAAGCAGCTTTGCACCGGGGCCGGCAACGGCAAGGGCGGAGGCTTCTGAGACGGAGGGTGTGCCGGCGAGGTCCTGCGAGAGATCGGATTTGCTGAGTGCCTCCGACGAGACGGCCTGAAGTGCTGCGTCATCAACGATGATGACGGGAAGGTGAAGCGTGCGGCCAGCGGCAGAGATCGCTTCTTCGTCTTTCTTGAGCGCGGCGGTCGCCAAGGCCGACAGCGCCGTTATCGCCAGCCCGTGCGCTTCGAGGGCGGTTTCGATCGCCGCGAGCACGTCTTCGACGCTCACGCCCTTCCGGCTGCCGATGCCCGCCACCATCATGGCTTCACCCAGCTCCACTGGGTGACCGGCATGGCCGGGCGCCAGGCCTGCATCGAACCGACAGGAGAAGCGCGGGAAATGGTGATGCGGGTAAGGTCGCCGCCGCGCTTGATGTGCTCCGCGAGAAGGAGCGCCTCCATCTCCAGCGTCACCGCATTGGCAACGAGACGGCCACGGGGTGGCAGCGCCTTAATGGCGGCGTTCAGCACGCCGGCGTCGCTGCCACCTCCGCCGATGAAGATCGCATCCGGCCTGTCCAGCCCGGCCAGTGCCTTGGGCGCCGACCCTTCCACCACGACAAGACCGGGCACGCCGCAATGCGCGGCGTTGCGGACGATGCGGGCGGCGCGGTCGCTGTTGGCCTCGATGGCGATGGCGCGCGTCGAGGGGTGAGCGAGCATCCATTCGATGCCGATGGAGCCGGAACCGGCGCCGATGTCCCACAGCAATTCGCCACGCCTCGGCGCCAGCGCCGCAAGCGTGATGGCGCGGATGTCGTGCTTGGTGATCTGGCCGTCGTGCTCGAACAGATGGTCGGCGCGGCCAACGGTCAGCGGCAGGATGCGGGCCTCTTGTGTCGATTCAAGCTCAAGCGCCAGCACGTTGAGCGGATTGATGTCTCTGAGATCGAAAGCGTCGGCACGTGCCGAGCGAAGCTTCTCGTTCGGTCCGCCCAGCGCTTCCAGAACGGTCAGCCGCGAACCGCCGAAGTCGAGCTCTGCGAGCAGGCGCGCTATTGTCGCTGGTGCGTCGCCGTCCGATGTCAGCGCCAGGATGCGCGCCCTGGGATGCAGCAGCGGCCGGATCAGATCGAGTGGGCGGCCATGCAGCGAGATCACTTCGATGTCCTGCAACGCCCAGCCGAGCCGTGCGGCGGCCAGCGAAGTCGCTGACGGCGCGGGGATAACATGCATTTGCCCAGGCTTCACCTTGCGGGCAAGCGTAGCGCCGACACCATGGAAGAACGGATCGCCGGAGGCGAGCACGCAGACCTGCCGGCCGGCCAGCGCCAGCACGTCTGCCATGCCGGCATCGAAAGGAACCGGCCAGGCGCGCGCCTCGCCCTTGGCCAGGGAGGCCACCAGCGCCAGATGCCGCTTGCCGCCGAAGACGAATTCGGCTTGCGCGATCAGCCGCTTGGCCTCGTCGCCGAGACCCGCTAAACCGTCCTCGCCGATGCCGACGATTGTAAGCCATTTTGGCGTGGGCTGTTTTTTTGACATGTCGCGCCGCCCCTCATCCGCCTGAGGCGTTCGCCGTTCGAAAAGTCAAGCAATTGACTTTTCGTCTGCCAGCCAGACCACTCCTCACCTCCCCGTGTAGTGACGGGGAGAAGGGAGACGCTCCGGCGCTGACGCCTCCCTCTCCCCGTTCTTCAGGGGGAGAGGGTAGGGGTGAGGGGCAGCGCCGACGCTGTTCAACATGGTGCTCATGAAGAAGATTCTGATCCTTGGCGGCACGACAGAAGCGCGCCAATTGGCCGAAAAACTGGTGGAAGATTTCCGTGTCACTCTGTCGCTGGCCGGCCGCACCGAAAGCCCGGTGGCGCAAGGCGTGCCGGTGCGCAGCGGCGGATTTGGCGGCAATGAAGGGTTGGCCGTCTATCTCAGGGAGACGCGAACCGATCTGCTGATCGACGCGACGCATCCCTATGCCGCGCGAATTTCCGCCAATGCGGCGCAAGCCGCGCAAATGACCGGCGTGCCGATCCTTGCTTTGCGCCGCCCTGGCTGGGAGCCTGTCGATGGCGACCGCTGGACGCAGGCCGATACGACAGGCGATGCGGTGCATGCGCTTGGACCGGCGCCGCGCCGTATCTTCCTGGCGCTTGGTCGCCAAGAGGTCGCGGCTTTCGAGGCGGCGCCGCAGCATCACTACCTCATCCGCAGCGTCGATCCGGTCGAGCCGAAACTGGCGGTGCCGGATGCGGCTTACCTGCTGGGGCGCGGGCCATTCCGCGAGCCGGATGAACACGCACTGCTCGAGGAGCACCGCATCGATGTTGTCGTGTCCAAGAACAGCGGCGGCGAGGCCACCTACGGCAAGATCGCGGCGGCGCGGGCGCTCGGTATCGAGGTGGTGATGGTGCGCAGGCCCATCCTGCCGGAGGTGCCGTCGGCCGAAACTGTCGAAGCATTGGCCGCGATGATCGATCATGGTCTCGACCCCGTCGCGGAACGCGGTGTGTAGACCAGCGCCGGTTTGTCACCGCGCTTGATGATCCTTGTCTCCGGCGAGCCGATGATGATGCAGGTCGCCATGTCGGCCCTTTCCGCCTCGACATCGGCCAACAGAAAAACCTCGATGCGCTCGTCCGGGCGGCCGGCGGCGCGGCCGAAGATGACCGGCGTGGTGCCGGGCAGGATGGCGCGCAGGCATTCGAAGGCGCGGCCGAGCTGCCAAGGGCGCGCCTTGCTGATCGGGTTATAGAGCGCGATGACGAAGCCGGCGCCGGCCGCCGCCAAAAGGCGCAGCTCGATCAGATCCCACGGTTTGAGATTGTCGGACAGCGAGATGGCGCAGAAATCATGGCCGAGTGGCGCGCCGATGCGGGCGGCAACCGCCAACATGGCGGTGACGCCGGGCACGACAGTGACATCGACGGTTCGCCATTCGGCCGGGCCGGCCTCGATCGCCTCACAGACCGCGGCGGCCATGGCAAAGACGCCGGGATCGCCGCCGGAAACGACGGCGACGTCATGGCCCTCGGCAGCCCTGACCAGCGCGTCCTTGGAGCGGGCGAGTTCCTCGCGATTGTCCGAGGCGACGCGGGTTTGGTCGGTGCGAAGATCAAGCCGGTCGAGATAAGGTTTGTAGCCATATAAGAATTTTGCCTGCGCCACGGCCCGGCTCGCCTCCGGCGTCACCTGATCGGCATTGCCTGGCCCAAGGCCGATGACGGTGAGCCGGCCGCTCATGGCTTGGCTTCCATAACGCCAGGCCGGCCGGACCAGCCGGCGACCAGCACGATGGCGAAATAAGGCGCCTTGTCGTCCGGCTTGTCGGCAAGCTTCATCGAGATGCTACCGGCCATGGTGCCGCGCTCGACATAAACGGCGCGGGCGAGCTTGCCGGTGGCCTCCAGCGCCCGCCTGATCTTGGGCAGATTGCGGCCGACCTTCATGATGACGGCGGCGTCGGTGTCGGCGAGACGGCGCGTCAGCTCGAACTCGCTCATCGTGCCGGGCAAAACCGTCAGGACATCGTCGCCCTGGACGATCGGCACGCCGGTCTGCGACCAGCAGCCCGACATGGCGGTGACGCCGGGGATGACTTCGGTCGGGAAGCGATGGGCGAGGCGGACATGCAGGTGCATGTAGGAGCCGTAGAACAGCGGGTCGCCTTCGGAGAGCACGGCGACCATGCGGCCGGCTTCGAGGTGTTCGGCGACCTTCTCGGCCGACTCCTCGTAGAAATCGGTGATCTGCGAACGGTAGTCGTCGTGATCCTTGTCGATCTCGGTGGTGACGGGATAGAGAAGCGGCAGTTCCAGCATATCCGGCCGGAAGCGCGCCTCGACGATGGCGCGCGCGTTGCTGTTGTTGCCGCGCTTGGCGAAATAGGCAACGACATCGGCCTCGGCCAGGACGCGCGCGGCTTTCAGCGTCAAGAGTTCGGGATCGCCGGGACCGGTGCCGACGCCGACGACGCGGCCTTTTGCCAGATCTTCTTTGACAGCTGCGTTCACAGGCCGGGCCTCGCCAGCGAATTGAGGGCGGCTGCAGTCATGGCGCTGCCGCCAAGCCTGCCGCGCACGATGGCGTAGGGTACGCCATAGGAATTCTCGGCCAGCGCATCCTTGGATTCGGCGGCACCGACGAAGCCGACCGGCATGCCGATGATCGCCGCCGGCTTCGGCGCGCCGTCGCGCAACTTTTCCAGGAGATAGAACAGTGCCGTCGGCGCATTGCCTATGGCGACCACCGAACCGGCCATGCGCTCGCCCCAGAGGTCGATCGCGGCGGCCGAGCGGGTGTTGCCGATCTCCTTGGCGATGTCGTGCGTGCGCGGGGCGCGCAAGGTGCAGATCACCTCATTGCCGGCCGGCAGCCTGGCGCGGGTGACGCCATGCGAGACCATTTCGGCATCGCAGAAGATCGGCGCGCCGGCCGCCAAGGCGCTGCGGGCGGCGGCGACGAAATCGCTGGAGAAAACAAAATGACTTGATGCTTCGACCTGGCCGCAGGCATGGATCATGCGGATGGCGACATCGGCCTCGGCTTCCGAAAAGCGCGACAGATCGGCCTCGGCGCGGATGATGGCGAAGGAGCGCTCATAGATGGCGTTGCCGTCATGGATGTAGTCGTAGGCGGCCATGCTTATTCCTGTCGGTAGCTTTCGGCGATTGCCGCCGGCCCGAGCCTTGTCAGGCAAGCGGCGGCGGTTTCGCCCTGAAATCGTGCGCTGCGGACCATCGCCGCGACGCGACTGACGCCGCGTGCGGCGTCATAGCCCGGCCTGTAGCCCGCAGGAAGGGCCTTTGCCGTCGCGTTCACGACAAGTCCGGCTCCGTTTTCGCCGCCGACGATTGTTAGCGCGGCAGAGCCGGGGTGAGCGCAGCCCTTGGCGCAGCCGGAAATGTGCAGTGTGAAGTCGAGGATATCAGCGTTTTCGGCGGCGATTGTCTCGGCAATATCGCGCGTGGCGATGCGGCCGGATGCGCAGGCAGGAGTGCCGGGGCAGGCGGCGATGCGGGTGCGCGGGTCGGCGGCGGTGGTAACGAAGCCAAGGGCGGCGGCGGTGGCTCGCAGGGGGTGGTTTGCGGACGACGGT
>NZ_JAMYPB010000096.1:0-6780 GCF_040320135.1 Mesorhizobium sp. M0772
ACCCTGCTCCGCTCCGCGATCGACCCTCCCCACAAGGGGGAGGGTAAAGCGCCCGCTACTTCCGCAGAGCCATCGGTCGTCCGAGCAGAAACCGGATGAAGTTGCCCGCGGTCCGCGGCGCCATGCGGGGCTGGGTTGCCTGTCGTGGCGCGCTTTGCCTTCGCGCTGGCACCTCGGGTTCGACACCCGGTCGGCCCACCGTAAAGGAGGGCCCCGAGACCGGCTTCCCCCTCAGCACGTTGGCGGCGTTGTTGTCATGGATGACGATGCACCATTGCGCGCCCTTCGATGCCGCCACGACGGTGTTGAAGCGCGTCGCCATTTTTGCGTGGTGCTCGCTGTAGACGCCGCTCATCGCCGGCGATCTCCTTTCGACCAGCGTGCCGAACGCCGACGTGACATAGTCGTGGTGCGTGTAGCGTCCGCTTGCCGTGTCGAAATTCTGGCCGTCCGGAAAGGCAATGTAGAGCGGCTGCAGGTCCACCACACGCTTTTCGATCTCCCGGCGCGCGTAGTGCTCGACGCGCTCCATGAAGGTCGGCGCCAGCGCGTCGTCGCTGTCGAGCCGCGTGAGCGAAACATAGTCGGCATCGGTATCGGCCTGGACGAAGGCATTGAAGCGATCATTGTAATCCTCGCCCGCCTCGACAAGGATCGGCCTGACGTCGACACCGGCCACGCAGCTGCACACGGTGCGAATATAGTTCTCGTGCGTATCGGCATCGAACGCCAGAAGGACGGTAAAATCCTTCAGCGACTGGCCTTCGAGCGACGACGCGCAATAGGTGTCGAACAACGCCAGGCGCTCGACCAGCCAGACCGGGTCGAGATTGGCGCGGCCCTTTCCGTCCCACTGGCTTGGCTTGAAGCCAGCGGCGATGTTGTAGCGTATGGCGATGTATTTCTTCAGGCCGGTGTCCATGGACCGACACTTAGTACATTCCGCTGATCTGCGACAACCAACGGCTGAGCGGCCACCCTCCCCCTTGTGGGGAGGGTCGGCTCGCGGTCGGAGCGAAGCGGAGATGGCGAGACGGGGTGGGGGTGAGCGCTGACGGTCGGCGAGGACCCCCACCCCGCTCCGCTACGCGGATCGACCCTCCCCACAAGGGGGAGGGTAAGCGCACTTCAAATATGCAGCGCGTGGCCCAGCGCCTTCAGCGCCGCTTCCTGGAAGCCTTCGCCTTGCGTCGGATGCGCATGGATGGTCCCGGCGATATCCTCCAGCCGCGCGCCCATTTCCAGCGCCAGGCCGAACGCCGCCGCCAGTTCCGACACGCCTTGCCCGACCGCCTGGATGCCCAGCACCAGATGGTTGTCCGCGCGGGCGACAACACGAACAAACCCGTCCTCGCCGAGTTTCGTCATCGCCCGGCCGTTGGCGGCGAAGGGGAACTGGCCGATCTTGATTTCGCCCAGCGCCTTCGCCTCCTCCGGCGTTAGCCCTGCCGTCACCAGCTCCGGATCGGTGAAGCAGACGGCCGGGATCGAGCGCTTGTCCCAGCTGCGCTTGTGGCCGGCGACGATCTCGGCCACCATTTCGCCTTGCGCCATCGCCCGGTGCGCCAGCATCGGCTCGCCGGTGACGTCGCCAATGGCATAGATGCCGCGCATCGAGGTGCGGCACTGGTCGTCGATCTTGATGAACTTGCCGGCCATGTCGAGATCGATCTGATCGAGGCCCCAGCCCTCCGTCACCGGCTTGCGGCCGACCGTGACCAGGATCTTGTCTGCCGCGATTTTGGTGCTCTTGCCGTCCGCGGTCTCGACCAGCAGCGCGTCGCCCTTGACCCCCTTGGCCTTGGCGCCAAGCATCACCTCGACGCCGAGCTGGGCCAGCCGTTTCACCACCGGCCGGGTCAGTTCCGCATCATACTGCGCCAGCACGCGCGGCAGCGCCTCGACCACGGTCATCGCGGCGCCCATTTTGGCGAACGCCATGCCGAGTTCCAGCCCGATATAGCCGCCGCCGACCACGGCGAGCTTTTTCGGCACCTCGCCGAGAGCCAGCGCTTCTGTGGATGAAATCACCGGGCCGCCGAACGGCAGGAACGGCAGTTCCACCGTCGCCGAGCCGGTGGCGATCACAACCGTTTCGGCGCGGATGATCTGGGTGCCGGTCTCGGTCTCGACCGCGACGGTCTTGCCGTCGCGGAACGTCGCCCAGCCATAGACGGTCTTGACCTTGGCCTTCTTCAGTAGCCCGGCAACGCCCCCGGTCAGCCGGCTAACAATGCCGTCCTTCCACGCAACCGTCTTGCCGAGATCGAGCACCGGAGCCGCCACAGAAATGCCGAGCGGACTGCTGCCGCCGGCCATATGCGCGACCTTCTCGAACTCTTCCGCCGCATGGATCATCGCCTTGGACGGGATGCAGCCGACATTGAGACAGGTGCCGCCCGGTTTGCCAGCTTCGACGATCACCGTATCGATGCCGAGCTGGCCGGCACGGATAGCGCAGACGTAGCCGCCGGGCCCGGCGCCGATGACCAGCAGCTTGCAGGAGATTTCTTTCATGGCGTGACCCTTTGATGCGAGGGAATGTTCCGTCGCGATCCTTCGCGCCCCCCTCTGTCCTGCCGGACATCTCCCCCACGAGGGGGGAGATCAGCAGCTTCTTCGCTTCGCTCATTCCTGCAACGATGGAGATTGGCGAAACCCTGCGTGACGTCCAATCTCCCCCCTTGTGGGGGAGATGCCTGGTAAGGCAGAGGGGGGCGCTGTCCCGCCGTCATCTCGGTCGTTCCGCCCCTCAATCCACAAATATCAGCGCCGGCGTCTCAATCAGCGCCTTGATCCGCTGCACAAACACCGCCGCATCCCAGCCGTCGACCACCCGGTGATCGAAGCTCGATGACAGGTTCATCATCTTGCGCGGGATGAACTGGGTGCCGTCCCAGACCGGCCGCACCATCATCTTGTTGACGCCGACGATCGCCACCTCAGGATGATTGATGACCGGCGTCGTCGCCACGCCGCCCATGGCGCCGAGCGAGGTGATGGTGATGGTCGATCCCGACAGCTCGTCGCGGCTGGCCGTGCCGGACTTCGCCGCTTCGGCCAGGCGGTTGAGCTCGGCCGCGCAATCCCAGAGGTCGCGCGCCTCGGCGTGCTTGACCACCGGCACCACCAGGCCCGACGGCGTCTGCGCGGCAATGCCGATATGGACGCCGCCATGCTGATGGATGATGCCGGCCTCGTCGTCGAACAGCGCGTTGATGTTGGGCTGGTCGGCAATCGCCTTGACCATCGCCCGCATCAGGAACGGCAGCAGCGTCAGCTTCGGCCTCTCCACACCCTTGCGCTTTTCCTTGTTGAGCGCCGCGCGCAACTCCTCAAGTGCTGTGACGTCGATCTCCTCGACATAGGTGATGTGCGGGATGCGTGACTTCGCCAGCGACATTTTTTCGGCGATCTTGCGCCGCAGTCCGATGACCTTGATATCCTCGACGCTGTCATTGCGCGCCAGACCCGACGCCTTCGCTACCTGCGGTCCGCGTGCCAGGAATGCCTCGATATCTTCGTGGCTGATGCGGCCGGCAGGGCCGGTACCCGACACCTGGCGCAGATCGATCCCCGCCTCCTTCGCCCTGAGCCGGATGGCGGGCGACGCCAGGGGCTTTTCGCCCTCCGGGCGCGGCGCGCCGGAGGGTGCCGCACCTTTAGATGTCGGCGCAGCACCCCCACCCTTAGCCCCTCCCCACAAGGGGGAGGGGGATTCTGTCTCAGCTGCCCGTGCGCTTTTGGCTGCTGGTGCAGGTGGTGGCGACTTGGCGTCGGATTTCGTGGCCGAGACGCCTCCCTCTTGTGGGGGTCCGGAGGACGGGCGAAACCCGTGGCTCGCCCCGGCAGGGGTGGGGGTCGGTGCCGCCGTGACCTCTGACGATTTCGAGCCTTCGGCGACATTGCCCTCCCCCGCCACTTTCAGCCGCACGATCGGCGAGCCGATCGCCACCGTGTCGCCGATCTCGGCGCCCAGCCACAGGATCTCGCCATCGACCGGCGAAGGTATTTCCACCGTCGCCTTGTCGGTCATCACGGCGGCAAGCACCGAGTCCTCGCGCACGAGGTCGCCGACCTTGACGTGCCACTCCACAAGTTCGGCCTCGGCGACGCCTTCGCCGACATCCGGCAGCTTGATGATGTGTTCGCCCATCCCTAGGCTCCCATGGTTTCGAGAAGCGCGCGGCCGACACGGGCCGGCCCCGGGAAATAGTCCCATTCCTGCGCATGCGGGTAGGGCGTGTCCCAACCGGTGACGCGCGCCACCGGCGCTTCCAGATGGTAGAAACAATTTTCCTGCACCAGCGCCGACAGCTCGGCGCCGAAGCCGGAGGTCAGTGTCGCCTCGTGCACGACGACGCAGCGTCCGGTCTTCTTCACCGAAGCGACTATCGCGTCGAGATCGAGCGGCAGCAGGGTCCGCAAATCGATGATCTCGGCATCGATGCCGGTTTCTTCCACGGCCGCCTGCGCGACATAGACCATGGTGCCGTAGGCGAGCACGGTGACGGCCGAGCCCGCCCGGCGGATCGCCGCCTTGCCGAGCGGCACCGTGTAATGGCCGTCGGCGACCTCGCCCAGTTCATGCTTCGACCATGGCGTCACCGGTCGGTCGTGATGGCCATCGAACGGTCCGTTATAGAGCCGCTTCGGCTCCAGAAAAATCACCGGATCGGGATCCTCGATCGCCGCGATCAGCAGCCCCTTGGCATCATGAGGATTGGACGGCACCACCGTCTTCAGCCCCGACACATGGGTGAACAGCGCTTCCGGGCTCTGGCTGTGCGTCTGGCCGCCAAAGATGCCGCCGCCGGTCGGCATGCGGACCACGATCGGACAGGTGAAATCGCCGTTCGAGCGGTAGCGCAGGCGTGCTGCTTCCTGCGTCAGCTGGTCGTAAGCCGGGTACATGTAGTCGGCAAACTGAATTTCCACGCATGGCTTCAGCCCATAGGCGGCCATGCCGATGGCGGAGCCGACAATGCCGGATTCGTTGATCGGCGCATCGAAGCAGCGGGTCTTGCCGTACTTCGCTTGCAGGCCTGCCGTGCAGCGGAAGACACCCCCGAAGAAGCCGACATCCTCGCCATAGACGATGACGCGTTCGTCGCGCGCCATCGACACGTCCATGGCGTCGCGGATCGCCTCGATCATGGTCCGTCTCGGCATGGTCAGACTCCCGCCTGCTGGCGCTGGCGCCTGAGATGCGGCGGCATCTCGGCAAACACGCCCTCGAACATCTCGCGCGTCGACGGCTTGCCGCCGGCATGCAGCGTGCCGTGGCCTTCAGCTTCCTTCTGCGCCGCGATCACCGTGTCGAGGATTTCGGCTTCCGCCTGGGCATGGCGCTCATCCGACCAGACCCCGCGCAGGATCAGATGGTTCTTCAGCCGCATCACCGGATCACCGAGCGGCCAGGCGTCGGATTCGGTTTTCGGCCGGTAGGCCGACGGATCGTCCGAGCTCGAATGCGCGCCGGCACGGTAGGTGACATATTCGATCAGCGTCGGCCCGAGGTTCTGCCGCGCCCGCTCCGCGGCCCATTTGGCCACGGCATGAACGGCGAGATAGTCGTTGCCGTCGACGCGCAACGCCGGAATACCGAAGCCGAGGCCGCGCGCGGCAAAGGTGCCGGAGCCGCCACGCGCAATGCCTTGAAACGTCGAGATCGCCCACTGGTTGTTGACGACGTTGAGGATGACCGGCGCCTTGTACGTCGAGGCGAACACCAGTGCGGAATGGAAATCGGATTCGGCCGTCGAGCCGTCGCCGATCCACGCCGCCGCGATTTTCGAATCGTTGCTGATAGCGGAAGCCATCGCCCAGCCGACCGCCTGGATGTATTGCGTCGCCAGATTGCCGGAGATCGAGAAGAAGCCATGCTCCTTCGACGAATACATGATCGGCAGCTGCCGCCCTTTGAGCGGATCGGCCTCGTTGGAATAGATCTGGTTCATCATCGTGACCATCGGATAGCCGTCGGCGATGAGCAGGCCGGCTTGCCGATAGGTCGGGAAATTCATGTCGCCTGGCGCCAGCGCCTTGCGGAAAGCGCAGCTCACCGCCTCTTCGCCCAGATGCTGCATGTAGAACGAGGTCTTGCCCTGGCGCTGCGCCATCTGCATGCGCGCATCGAAGCTGCGCAGCGTCATCATGTGGCGCAACCCCTCGAGCAGCTCCTCGTCGGTGAGCAGCCCGGCCCACGGCCCGACCGCCTCACCGGTGCGGTTGAGCACACGGATGATGGAAAACGCCATGTCGCGGATTGTGCGCGGATCGACATCGATGTCCGGTCGCGGCACCGAGCCCGCCTTGGGGATAGGCACGTTGGAGAAGTCGGGCGTTCCGCCCGGCCGCACTTCCGGCTCCGGCACATGAAACCGCAACATCCCAGCATCGGTCATGACCATGGTCCTCCCATTTGCTGCGGTGATATTTGCACATCCGCGCGCCCGGCACAGCGCCAATTCATGGGGCGCCGCAACCCATCCGGCGTCACGGCCGGCAGGCGACCGCAAGATGCAGATATGTCGGCGAAATTTCTTGTCGATGTTGGGGAGCGGCGCGCAATTAGGCGCAAAGTTTTGCAGGATTTCCAGCAGATAGTCACTTCACGGCTTCCGGGAGAGATGAAGCACCAAGGTCGGCGAACTGGCGCTTTCCTCTCCCCGTCGATCGGGGGAGAGGTGTGTCGCCTATCACGCAGCCGAGGGGGGGGGACCGTGGGCGCTCGGGGACCCCATGAGAATTTACCCAGTGTGGTTTTAACCAGTGGCG
>NZ_JAMYPB010000097.1:0-6624 GCF_040320135.1 Mesorhizobium sp. M0772
TTGGCAAAGGCAGCTTTGAACGCGGCAACGGCCTCAGCAGGTACGTCCAAAAACTCGTAATGCTTCCCGCTCGCTACAAACCAAACCGAGAGAACCCTGGTGTTCGGGTCATAGTCGAACTTGCGTATCGAAGTCGACGGCATGGTATGCCATCCAAACTCAGCTAGCCGAGTTGGATCGCCAGCTACAGGCTGAAACTGTATTCGAATATGTGGCCGCGCTTTTCGTCGGCAACCCTGATCCAGATGGGCTCGGTGGTGCGCAGAGTGATGTCGCGCTCTGTCGCTTCCCGCGCCGCCCTGATCGGCGTTGTCGCGTTGACGATGTGGGTAGCCGTCACGGTATCGCCATCCATTTCCTCAACGTGGTATTTCGGCACTTTTGTTCCTAGGCGTCTAGTTCGATAGGCTGATCGTGATCCGGATCGGAATGATAAGCGACCTGGCGAAAATCGCGCATATCGATCTGTTGCCCGCAAACAGGGCAAGGGAGGAAATGCGCGAGTTCGCTCGCGGGCGGGCCTTGATGTCGGTGCCCGATTAGTGGTCTGCCGAGATCAGATAGCCTGGTCATTGTTTCCGCAGCGTTACCCGCTCCAAAGTCTCGCGTTGGTTGCCGTGCTTCGCGATCAGCTCTTTGACCTGCTGGGGTGTGATGCCGGTCTTTGTTGCGAAATATTCAACTTCATAATCCTCATCGGCCGAGACACGGTCCCGATCACGAAAATCCCGCTTGGTCTTGTCGTCGGCCATATCGATTCCTCCTTCGCTCATCCCGCAACGCCGAGTTGACGAGTTTGTTGCACCCAAGAGGCTGATTTCCAGTTTCGGAACTATTTTAGCTTAATCTTATTGAATCGCCGGAGGGCGGATCAGTGCATGCGTTTGAAGTTCATCGAGCCGTTGATGCCGACCCTTGTGGAGAACCCTCCCGAGGGTGAAGGCTGGACCCACGAGGTCAAGTTCGACGGCTACCGATCGCAGATGATCATCGATGAAGACGGCACACGCATTTATACGCGCAACGGCCACGACTGGACGGCGAAATATCGCGACCTGGTGAGAGAGGCCAAGCGCCTTGGTGCCGAAAGCGCCATTGTCGACGGCGAGATAGTCGTTCTGAACGACAAGGGCCTTTCGGACTTCGCAGCGCTGCGCAAAGCCATTACCCGCCGGCAGCACGACTTGTATTTTGTTGCCTTTGATCTGCTTCATCTTAACGGCCACGATCTGCGCGATATGGCGCTAGAGGAGCGGCGCGAGATCCTGGCCGGCATGATCGAGCCCGGCGGGCGTATTCAGTTCAGCGAGCCCTTGCCGGGGGAAGCCAAGGCCATCTTTCACTTGCTCGACAAGGCCGGACTTGAAGGCATGGTGTCGAAGCGGAAGGACAGCAAATACCGAAGCGGTCCGTCGACCAACTGGCTGAAGGCCAAGTGCTATGCGATTGACGAGTTCGATCTGCTCGGCGTCGAGCGTGAAGCGGGCAAGCCGGCTTTCGCTCTGATGGCTGAGCGCGGCACCGGGCGCTATGTCGGCAGCGCATTCGTCACCTTGAACCGGGAAATGCGCGAGAGGCTATGGAAACGCGTCCAGGAGCACCCAGGCACGGCGCCCAAGGGCGTCATGAAGCGGCCTGCGACGCAATGGGTCAAGCCGGGCTGATCGGCCGCGTGAAGCACTTGCGTGGCGAGGATGACCTGCGGCATGCATCGCTGCAGGACTTCCGCGAGGAGAACAAATAGCAGCTCCACAACTGGCCATCGCTTTTGCGAGAGGCGCGCATCCCAACGCCGCAAAGGCCGAGCTGAACGCGATACCGCAGGAACTCGCCTCACGCTGATCAACGGTTAACACGGCTAAGGACGCCTAACACTGTCATTGCAAAGAATAGGAAAGGAGTTTTTAGACATTCATTCATCTATCCGTGCTTTCTAATGAGCTATGTCTTTCAGCACCTTCACCCGGATATTGGAGGATGTCGTGGATGATAATTGATGCCGCCAGCGGAGGTTTCCGCATGGCACATCTTACCGCCGACTACGCCTATCTGATCGCGTTCCCGTTTTTCGATCAATACCCAATCAATCACTCAACGACTGTCACCGTCCCGCTGGTTGCGAGCAAAATCCCGCCGGCCTTGGTTTGGAAAAGGGGCCATCCTGGATGCGAATTATGACAAAGATTTTTGAGATCCTGGTGGGAAGCATGGCGATTGGAGCCGTTCTCGCAAATCTTTGCATGCCGGCGAACGCCGCAGTTGGCGACGACGGAACCACTGCCCCCACTGGCACGAGCGGTGCCACTGTCGGAACCGAGTCCCCCGACCATCCGACCAATACGGATCTACCTCGCATTGTCGACGCTATGTCGAGCGCCGAAATCACTCGGTTCAAGAAGCGCTGCATCGACGTGATCGAGAGCCGGGGCGTTTATGATCGTGACCTGCGCCAGCTCTGCCTGCTGATCTGGCGCCACTAACCAAACCGTTCGCAAGTGCCGGAGCTGTCGACATGACACTCTCCAGTTCCGACAGTAGAGGCCCGCCCACCGAAAGGTTGGCGGGCTTTTAGCTAGCGGCCCTTACCCTACGGTTGGGTGAGTGTTTCCGCCCGATTATCCGCGCCCTAAAAGCGCATCCCCTCGATGCCATCTTCACGCACTTCCCAATCATCCCCACCGTCTAAGTCCGAATGCTTGGCCCTGAAGGTTTCAAGATAGTCGACTATCTGAGGGTCGTTCGGGTCGAACGCTTGCCAATGTGGATCATCATCGACGTTGGCCAGATCGAGAAACTCGGTGATGTCCACCCCGCCATTGAGGGCGGCGACGCCAGAGTTCAAGCCGATGTATCTCAGGTTGAAGTCAAAGCGAAAATCGGGTGACCGGAAGAACTTGGCCCTGTCGCAGTCCGGGAAAGGCCGGGCTCGGAAGTGGTCCATCAAGCGCTGCTTTTCAGCGATGCCTTCAGTAACTGAAATCATGTATGTTTCCGGCCGTGACAGACTTTCGTTGATCCGGCCGGCCGGCTTCCTCATGGCGCCCCAGAGGTGAGGCAAGCCAATTGCAGAGAAGAAATCCTGACCGATCGATTCGCCGGGCCAAAATTTAGGGTTGTATGGTCGAACGACAACACGATCAGGTCCGAGCGCCTCAACAAACGGTCGCAGGATTTCGTAGAAATCAAGTTGATATTCCGCGACTTCGATGGGGCCCGTCAGGTAGTCTTTGACGCATTGCGCATACACGCTCTCAAGCAAGTGATCGAAGCGCCGCAAATAGAACACCACCTTCACCTCGGCGCCAATATCCAACAGACCCTGAAAAAAAGATGGATGAGTGCTGGCTCGCGAAAATTCCTCGCCTGACATCAGCAACGTCTCGCAATCGGAATCGAGTGCGAAGAACGCGCCAACGTTCTGCTCAAACGATTTGCTGTCGTCGTAACCGATTGCGGCTATGCTGTGCTGCGGCCCGAACGCTTCATTGGCCGGGTCGTGGGGGTCGGGGTAATGGATCGAGTTCCCCGCCAACAGATCCCGATTGGAGGCCAGGCTCGCCTGAAGATAAGAGCTTCCAGTCTTGTGAATTCCGCAATGCAAAATAAACTTCTTATAGCGCCTCAATGGCCGCCACTCCCGTTCACTCCTGATTGTTTATCAGGCGCCACTGCGTGCGCTCGGGACCATACCATGGACCGCAGTTGGTGGCATTACCCCGAATGCATACGGCAGGGCAGATGACGGACGCTAGTCCGCGGCGACATTGCGCCGGTGCTTCCAATCGAACGAAACGCCGGCCGGGGCCAGGCGGTAAGTGCTCTCGCCGGAGGTGGATCAGACAGTATGAGCGGCATTGATCTGATCTCCAATCTCGCAGCGACCATGGCTCCGGTCATGGAGCAGATGGGCGTTATCGCAGCTTCAGAACTCGGTCCCGAAACGCTGCAAGATCGAATTCGCGCCGAGGCTTATGCAAGCGGAAGCGTGGTGGTCGGCCGATATGAGGTGGGCTGCGTGGTCACGACGAATGTAGGCACCACGGTCATGCGCCCGCGCTCCCCTCGTCCAGCCCGCTCGAGCTGAAATTGACTGCTCAACGATGGAGGCGGAGAAGGCGCACTAGAGCGGTCCGACCGCTACAGCGATAGCGCCATCAAGACAGCGCTGCTACGTCAGAGCAGCAGGTGAATTGTCACAAGCTCGATGATCAGCAAAACGGCGCACACCGTGCCCGCAAGGGCATAGCCTCTCCAATAGGCACGGATATCCTGATCGGTTTGGAATGCTTCTAGCCAGAGCCCGTCGGGGAAGACGCCAAGGCAAATTGGGATAGGCATCGCGGCTGGCACGATTGTATCAGGTGCTAAAGCATCTCTGCCCAACATGCAGGCGGCTCTCTGACCGCGAAGAACGCATATTAGCCTGCGCTCCTAATGGCGAAAGCCCTTCATCGAAATATCGCCGGCCTGTCCTGATTGTCTCTTTGGTTCTTTCAAACTGGGCAATGGCGTGTCGCCGCAGGAGAGCGGGACAAAGAACAACATCGTCTAGCCCCCTTGACCTGCCAAGAGGCATCTGAACAGGAAAAGGTGACGAAAGCGCCAGGCGGCGCCGCAAGGCGAAGCTGTGTACGATCTGGAGCTCGCTACCGATCAGGTCATAGCTGGCTCCGGCGCCCCCCAGACCATCTGGCCGCTGGCGAAAATATGCGATCCTGCTAAACTTATCCCGTGTGAACACACATGAATGGGGGCTTTGTGCCGGTATCATATGACCTCATTGGCAAGACAGCCGTCGTAACCGGCGGAGCAAAGAGTATCGGCAAGGCAATCGTAGAGCGCCTTGTAGCGTCGGGTGCTTCAGTGCACGTGTGGGATCGAGATCAGATCGAACTGAAGGGTGTGGTGTCTACGAAGGTCGATATTACCAGCCGCGATCAGGTAACCCATGCGATCAACATGATCGTCGATCGTGGCCTGCGTATAGACGTTCTGGTTAACAACGCCGGTTATCTAGGAACCCTTCACCCGTTTGACCAACACGAACCTGCAGACTGGCGAAGCATCATCGAAACCAATCTGATCGGCACGATGCAAGTGACGCAGTTGGTTTTGCCCCACATGCGAAAATGGGGTGTTGGCCGCATTGTCAATATGGGCTCTTTGGCGGGCAAGGAAGGACTTGCCAACCTTGCCGCCTATTCAGCCTCCAGCGCAGGTATCGTAGTCTTCACAAAGGCGCTTGGGCGTGAGGTTGCCAATACAAACATACGCGTGAACTGCGTCGCTCCTGGGCCAATCGATACTGACATGATCCGAAACCTCGGGGTCGCAGCTGTCGAGACAATGATCGCCGATAGTCCAATGAACCGGCTCGGCCGGGTCGAAGAAGTTGCCCACATGGTGGCCTGGCTGTGCTCGGACGCCAGCAACTTCAATACCGGCGCGGTATTCGACATGTCGGGTGGGCGGGCGCGTTACTAAGCGCCGACTGTCTCGGTGCTTTCAGGTGGCCCGGCGTCACCGTGGACCAAATACTCCCACCCCTAAACGGCGACCTATGTGATCCCCTCATGGCAACTCTGCGGTACGAGGTAAGGCGGGAACCGGATGGGACGTGGACGGTGTTCGACGTGTTCACCGGGCAGCCGGCTATTATAGTGGGCCACCCTTCTGTCGACCTTCCCGACATGGAGTATGCTGAAGAGCTGGCAGCCATCCTGAATGCCAACAACCTGAAGCATAGGCTATATCACGGGAGGTCCCCCGAAGGTTCGCCTGACCGAGGTGGCATGACAAGTTAGCCATTCAACCAGCCTTCGTACTGCCCATCCAGGATGGCTCGTCCGATTCCGAGCAAGCATTAGTTATTGAACTCCCGACTACGACGGTCTTAAATCGACTTCCCATTGCGTTTCGTAGGGAGGATGTGATGGGCAAGGTGGTGCCAATTCGCAGGGCCACGCCTTGCGTGGAAGTAGTCGGAGCCAGTGGCGAATGGGTAGGGTCGTCCGCATCATAGAGACCGACCAGGAAATTACACGCTCATTCGGCCTGAATCGTTTGCGCTGTCCTTCGCAGAAGGCCAGCGGATACGCCTGCATCTCGACAAAAAGCTCTGGGTGAACGGTGCTAAATCCCCGAGCCGTCCAGTTGCTGGCTGTCTTGCCTCCCCAGGGCGCCGGCATGGAGGCTCGGTTTCGGCAGTAACGTCGAGACGATGCGCTCGACGAGCCTGAAGGTCGATCGTGAAAAATCGGACGCTCAAAGCTCCTGCCTCGGGCCGCGTTCTCGCCGCTCAATGATCGTCGAACTGCCTGCGTAGGTGATCAGGTGAAACCAGACCTATTCCTCGCCCGTCACGCCTCTCTTTCAGCCGTGCGACGACTACATGCTGGCCGCTTTCTGAGGATTTTCACCGCGAAGCTGACGTCCGCTTGCGGCCCCATCTCAGTCATACCGATCACAGGCAGGGCGTGAAGCGCGCGTCGCATTGCGAGTAGGGAAGGTAGTGTGCTGAGAGTTCTGCAATTCGCTGAGAGAGGGCGGTCATGGCAGGCTGGTGATGTTCAACGTCACCGATTCCCTGGAAGGAACGCCACCATGACCAAGACAGAAGGTAAA
>NZ_JAMYPB010000098.1:0-6503 GCF_040320135.1 Mesorhizobium sp. M0772
CCGGGTTACCCTGCGCCGTCGGGCGCTGTTGCGAGCCTGCAGGCGTGACCGGCTTGAAACGCACGATCGGTTGCCGCGGCGGGCGGGAAGTGCGCCGGAATACGGACGCCGGCGCGGCCCGGCCGGCCCCAGGCGGCCCTTGCGGAGCGCAGGCGGGAAAGCGGAGATGACGATGACGGCAAGCAGGAAGCGCGACTACAGCCTGGTCGGTGAAAGCACCAAGCGCGCCATTGAGACCGGATTGGCTTCGGCCGAATGGTATCACACCGATGTCCCGCGCAAGGCGATCAAGGAGTTGATGCAACGCTCCGACGGGCCGGCGATCCGCGACACGATCATCTGGGTCGCCGCGATCCTGGTGTCGGCCGCCGGCATCGTATGGTTCTGGGCCACGTGGTGGGTGGTGCCGTTCCTGTTCGTCTATGGCGTGCTTTACGGCTCGTCCAGCGACTCGCGCTGGCACGAATGCGGCCACGGTACCGCGTTCCGGACGCGCTGGATGAACGATGTCGTCTACCAGATCTCAAGCTTCATGCTGATGCGCAACCCCGTGCAATGGCGCTGGAGCCATGCCCGCCATCACACCGATACCATCATCGTCGGCCGCGATGCCGAAATCGCCGTCATGCGCCCCCCAGATCTGCTGCGGGCGGCGCTCGCCTTCACCGGTATTCTCGATTTCCGCTATTCGCTGCTGGCGCTGGTGCGCCAGGCGTTCGGCAAGCTGTCCGATGAAGAGAAGAGCTATATCCCCGAGATGGAGCAGCACAAGGCGGTGATCGCTGCGCGCTGGCATGTCGCCATCTATGCGGCGACAGTCGGGCTGGCGCTGTTCACGTGGTCGCTGCTGCCGCTGGTGCTGATCGGCCTGCCGCGCCTCTATGGCAGCTGGCACATGGTGCTGACAGGGTTGCTGCAGCATATCGGCCTGGCCGACAACGTGGTCGACCATCGGCTGAACACCCGCACCGTCTACATGAACCCGGTCAGCCGCTTCATCTACTGGAACATGAATTATCACGTCGAACACCACATGTTCCCGATGGTGCCCTATCATGCGCTGCCGAGGCTGCACGAGCTGATCAAGCACGACCTGCCGGTAGCGAACCCGTCGATGTGGCATGCCTATCGCGAGGTCTGGCCGGTGCTGCTGAAGCAGCTGCGGTACGAGGATTTTTATCTCAAGCGCGAATTGCCGCCGACAGCCAGACCCTATCGCGGCGAATTTCACCAGGTGGATATGTCGGCGGCGGCTGAATAGCCATAGCGGATGGTGCGGGAGCCGGAGATGGCCGACTGGATTGAAGCGTGCGCGGTCGATGACATCGAGGAAGAGGATGTCATCTGCTTCGATCCTCGCGGTTTGCCGCTCGCCCGATGACGAGCTCTTCGCCACCGACGGATATTGGACCCATGAGAAGGCGCATCTAGCCGAAGGGCTGGTGATCGACGACGTCATCGAATGCCTTGAAGCACATTGGCCGCTCTGCGACCGGCCAGGTCAAGGGCGCGCCGGTCTGCGTCAAGCTCGCGATCTATCCGATGAGAATCGAGGCCGGCAAGGTGATGATCCAGATCTGACGCGTGGTAACCGGTCCAGCACCGCGTTTAGCAAACTCAGAGTGACGTTTTCCTGAGCCGAAAGAGACAGACCGTCGCCGACGGGCGCGCCATGGAGGGTAAGCGCCAGCTGACCATGCTGCGCGTGCTGGTCATGGACGTGGCCGAGGGCCGCCGACCGGGCTGAGGTCGATCGTCTCGATGCCGCCGGAGTTGTGCTGAACCCTAGATCGCGATGCGGCCCCCAGCCTGTTCACCGTGCCGGGCTAGAATTTCTTCGAGATCGGCACCGCCGACTGTTTTCTAAGTTGGGCTTTCCGGCTCCACAAGACGGGCACCGACGCCGTCATTGCAGCGCCGGCTATGCCACGGTCACCGTGCCCAGACATATGTGCTTGGCCCTTTGACCCTGATCGACGAGGTCCTGATTCACTGCTGCTTCTGCTGATCAGCTTTGAGGTGCTGATTGTGCGGTTTGATCTGGCAGCGTTGATACTGGGCGCTACCGCGATCGAAGCGGAAGGACAGCGCCTACCGCAGCGGCAAAACGACCGCCTGAACAAGATCAGTGTGAGGGAAGGAGATGGGATTTATTGGTGCGCAGCGAGCGCGGCAAAGCTGCGCAGGTGATCGTGGCTGGAAAGCGTCGCTACAAAGGCTGTGCGTTGTCAGTTTGGAAGCCGACACGCGTCCGGCAGACGACGGTGATCTCGCTGGCTGACTGCGGCGCGGGATTATTATTGAACGACGGCAGGAAGTAGGCTCGGTGCCACGCCGTGCGTCCAGGACTCGGGTTGGAGTGGATTATGGTTCGGGGTGACCATAGCCGATCTGCGCAGCCTCGAACCTCCAGCGCTTGCCGCATGTTGGGCAGGGATACAATTTTCACTTTCACGCTCGACCTGCTCCGCGTGTGCGTCAGGATGATGCTACACTCAAATTCTCACCACGGCTCAAGGTTCTCCTCGGCAGCGAGGCTTCATGCCGTAAGCGAGCCGCCCCGGGAAACTGATTTCAATTCCTTCGCAGCCGCAACGAGGCGCGGTCATTCCCGGCGGCTTTGATGAGCTCCATCACCTGCTCAGGCGTGATGCCGTTCTGCTGGGCAAAATGGAAGAGTTCGTTGCGTTCGTTGGACGAGACCCGGTTCCTGTCGCGAAAATCACGCTCGGTTTTGTTGTCCGTCATCATCTTCTCCTTTCAACCTCAATTCGCCGGCCCGAACCGCCCGCTGGAGCAAAACCCGAGACCGCCCAACGCGGAGGCTGATCGAGCCTCGCTAGGGCTGCTGCGAGTAGACGAAAGCTCCAACTGGCGAAAGCTGGGGGAGCTTGTCCAACGCCGGGGTGGGCTCGGTGCACGCCGTGGCATCGCTTCGGCGACTTTAACCACCCGCCCAGAACACGGATGGGAGCAGCCTCGGAAAGATCCGCCCACCAGGCAATGAAGCTACGCGAACACCGAGTTCCTCGTCCTGTAGCATCAGCAGACGCTCGTGGATGTCTTACCCGGCATTCTCGCCGGAATGATCGAAGTGGATGGCGAGGCCAAAGGCGAGCGCTCGCTCGGCGATCATATTGACAAGATGGCTTTCGCCGATCGACAGCGCCGGAACGGCCTCTTTCAACGCCTCGAGAGCGTGCCGTATCGACAAAAGACCCCGCCGCTTGCGGCTGCTCACATATTGATCGATCAGGGATTCCAGTGGCATCTGCCTGCCTCCGCTTCGGACAGGATCTCGTAGCGTGGCTGCGGAGCAACAGCATTCACATTGGTTAAGAGATGGCGGCGAACGCCATCATGCATGCCGCCAAAAACAGACGGCGGTGGGGCTGGCTGATTTACCCCGGGTTGGAGCGCTACCCTCGGGTAAGCATGGCACGACCGTCGCGCCGGGTTCGGACATTTTCGGTGCTACTGCTCCGGTACCGCGGAGGTTTGTGGATGGTTGCGTGCCGCCTCGGCGATTTCCGGAATGAATTTCGTCGCGGTGCAGCTTCGGTTTACATTGGCGCGGGCGGTAAATACCTCTTGCCCGCAGACTTGCGAAGCGAGCGCGATCGGCACGTGCACCGCCAGTGGCAACTCGGTCTCAGCCACTCCCAGATGTCTTGCAACCTGTTGCTTCACCTCCGGCCGGCCGAGCGAGACGTCAACGCCGACATCATCCTTGGCGGTCGGCGACGATCCTTGCGCCGGCAGTCGACCCTGCTTGGCTGTTTGCGACGAGTCGCCGGATTGCTGCGCGGGCTGACTTGTCTGCGCAGATGCCTCGACGCCAAAGTCAGCGAGGCCGCCAGTCCCAAAAAAGCCCGGAGCCCCAAAGACGCAACCCGAAGTCCGAATGTGCTCATTGTCATGTTCCTCACCGTGCGGGGTTCAACCTGGCGCGCTCAGAGTTCGGTGTTGCTTCGGCCTCTTTCGAAGACAGGGATGTCTTCCTCCTCCTCATCATTGTCACCGGTTGGTATGTCCTCGGCGTAGCTGCGGGTCAGTTCCTCGGTTTCGCTTAAGCCGTCGATCGTCTCATTGGCGCGTGCCCCTTCATCATGACGACCGGTAATTTCGCTGCGGGGCCTTGCGCCGATCGGCTGGTCGACATCGTCGGCTCCCCCGAAACCTGGCTCCGCGCCGTGCCTGTCTTCGTGGCCCACGGGGCTGTCCAACACGGCGGCATCCTCCGGGCGAATGGGTTCATCATTGGCGAAGTCACTTCGTCTCGAATGCGAGGTCTCGTTTTGCTTTGGCATGTCAGGTCTCCTGTTCGTTTGGCAAATTCGACGACGCTGGTGCTTGCACGCCGGACTACCTGAGCGACGCACCCTTTAGAGCCTGCATCGACGACCGCTTGAAGGTTGCAGCGTCCCTGGGGGCGGAGGCAGTGCCAGAGGGTTGGCACAGACTCCACAGCGCCGCGAAGAACCAACGTCGTGGCCAGATCCACTCAGCCCTGAGAACCGCTCTTGCTCAGTTGCTGGGCATGTTTGAAATGCTGCCGGATGAGCCGGCGCGGTCTTTTTCGCATGGGCCGCCAGATGTTTTTCCTGACCGTTTTCCGCATAGGAGGTCATCAGCGTCAGGGCTTCCTGGTGCGCTGCAACCTGGGCGTCGACGTAGGCGTTATCGAACGCCCCGCTGCTGTCGTTGCTCAATGCTTCCAATTGGGCAGCATGCTTGCTTGTCATCTCCGGTGCCACTGCGACGTCGTCCTTCTTTGCCGCCGCAATGAGCCGCTTGGAAGAATTCGTGTGGTCCTTGATCATCATGCGAGCGAATTCCTTCACTCGTGATGTCTTCGATTTCCGCAGCGCCAACTCACTCGACTGGATCTCGAACATGTCTGAACTCGCAGCTGCTTTGACAAATTCCTGCGGGGACGTCGTCGCGGTCTGAGCCATTGCCCCCGGGCTGATGAGACCGATGGCGATCGCAGCCAAAAGCACTTTGACGAAATGCATGTTGTGCTCCCAACACGGCCGAGCTGCCGTTGTTCCCCTTTTTGTGACAATAAATACCGGGCGGCAGGCGTAGACCCCGAATGGCTCCTGCTCAGCGCTTTGATCATAGATCCGGCCGTATTGCAGGACCGGTGACTGCGCGGAGCTCAGCGCGGTTCTCCGACAAGGCACTATGATCGCAGAGCAGCCGACCGACTTCGTAAGCCCAGTGGATGCGCAGGAGTGCGCTGTTTGCCGACCCGTCGCCGTGGGTCACGCGTCGTGGCAGACCTGTCCGACAGGTCCATGAAAACTTCTGCAAAACTGCGATGATGATGGGCAAATAGGCCCAGCACCTAGCTTAGTATAATACGCGCCCGCTGGCCCGGCCGGCCGGCTTTTCGTTTGCCCTCGGAACCTGGTCAATTCGCACAGTTGCTCCCCTGCGATGGCGCGGGCCGCCTCGAATCTGAAATTCTGTCAATCGCCCGATGCGGCTGCTGCCCTCCCTGCCGCGAGCCGGAATGCATAACGATTGCGGATGTGGCTGTTAAAATAGACGCCCTTGGCAAAGGCAGCTTTGAACGCGGCAACGGCCTCAGCAGGTACGTCCAAAAACTCGTAATGCTTCCCGCTCGCTACAAACCAAACCGAGAGAACTCTGGTGTTCGGGTCATAGTCGAACTTGCGTATCGAAGTCGACGGCATGGTATGCCATCCAAACTCAGCCGGGTTGGATCGCCAGCTACAGGCTGAAACAGTATTCGAAGACGTGCCCGCGCTTCTCGTCGGCAACCCTGATCCAAATGGGTTCGCTGGTGCGCAGGGTGACGTCGCGCTCCGTCGCTTCCCGCGCCGCCCTGATCGGCGTTGTCGCGTGCACGATGTGGGTAGCCGTCACGGTATCGCCATCCATTTCCTCAACGTGGTATTTCGGCACTTGTGTTCCTAAGCGTCTAGTTCGAGAGGCTGATCGTGATCCGGATCGGCATGATAAGCGACCTGGCGAAAATCGCGCATATCGATCTGTTGCCCGCAAACAGGGCAAGGGAGGAAATGCGCGAGTTCGCTCGCGGGCGGGCCTTCATGTCGGTGCCCAATTATTGGTCTGCCGAGATCCGATAGCCTGGTCATTATTTCCGCAGAGCCTTCGCTTCTCGCTCCAGCGTTTCGCGTTGGTTGCCGTGCTTCGCGATCAATTCCTTGACCTGCTGCGGGGTGATCCCGGCCTTGGCTGCAAAATACTCGACTTCATAATCCTCATCGGCCGAGACCCGGTCCCGATCGCGAAAGTCCCGCTTGCTCTTGTCGTCGGCCATATCGATTCCTCCTTCGCTCATCCCGCAACGCCGAGTTGACGTGTTTGTTGCACCCAAGAGGCTGATTTCCGGTTTCGGAACTATTTTAGCTCAATCTTATTGAATCGCCGGAGGGCGGATCAGTGCATGCGTTTGAAGTTCATCGAGCCGTTGATGCCGACCCTTGTGGAGAACCCTCCCGAGGGTG
>NZ_JAMYPB010000099.1:0-6115 GCF_040320135.1 Mesorhizobium sp. M0772
CGCTGAGCAAATCTATCATAATTCTCTCCCAGAAGTGGCGTTGCCTATCTTTTGCAAAACGGACCCTCGGCGCCGTTCCGCCTCGATCCAGCAATCGTCCAAGGCTAGATGGTTTCTGCGACACTTGCGGATAAGCCAAAGCGACCTCGCAAGGCGGACTTTCGACGTCACAAGGCGCCAAATGAAGGCGAGAGGCTTGCGCCAAAATGCGCCTCGCTGAAACGTCTAGGGCGCAAACTGGGGATTTGAAATAGAAGTTAGATATACATTGAACTTGTCGCCTGGCTTCTTCAGGCAGGTGGTTGTCTATCGATGAGTTCTTTCACCCTCTGTCTACGATGTATCTCAGCGTACGCCCAGCGCTGCCGTATTTCCTCGCATTTGAGCTGCATGTCCCGAAACAGCGTTTTTGCTGCAGAAAGCTGGTTGGCGGTCGATCTTTTTCCGGGCCCTCCTCCGAACTGCAGAGCGTCCCTGCACTCTTCGAGACTCTCGGGTAAAACGCCAACGAGCTGGCTGGCCAGACCCCGTCGGCGCTCCGCGACGCTGCTATCCTGAGGCAGGCTCCCGGCGATCTCGCTAATTAGTGTGTGTGCCTTTCTAAAAGGAACGCCTCGCGACGCCATGCGCTCCGCGGCGACGGCCGTCATCGATGATCCGTCTTCCAGATATCCGCGCATCGACTTCACGTTGAATGACATGCACTTCACAATAAGCTGTGTCAGAATGATGGCCCGCTTCAGGGCATCTTCTGCAAGGCTCAGCGGAGAGCAACCGTAGTTGCTTACTTCGATGGAGTTGCTGAAAGGCGATTTGCAGGTTGCTGTTGCCGCAGAAACGTATGCGCCAATCACGGTGCTTGCCGCCCCCTTGATGTGTTCAAGCAGAAACGGGTTCTTCTTTTGGGGCAGCATGGAAGAGCCGCCGGCAAGATTGTGGGGAATGTCGATGAAGGAGAACTCTCGCGTCGTCCAAACCTGCAGATCCTGGGCCACACGACTGAGCAACACTGAAACACCAGCGAAGACTGAAAGCCCTTGCAGGTGATGATCGCGGCTCGCGACCGCATCAAGTGAGTTGAACGACGGCAGTTCGAATCCCAGAAGATCTGCCGTTTTCAGGGGGTCTATCTGCATACTGGTACCTCCGCCCGCACCCGCCCCCATTGGGCAATTCCTGGTGTCTTCCAGCAGGCAATGGAGGCGCTGGCGCTCGCGCCCCAGAGCGAACAAGACGCCAAGCAGGTAGTGCCCTGGCGACCCAGGGAGTGCGATTTGGTACTGACTGTACAGCGGAGCCACAAATCTCGATGCCTCTTCCGCTCGCTGAAGCAGCGCATCCTGTAGAATTCCTATTTCTCGCGAGATGGACCACGCGGCCTCGCGGAGAGCTAGGAGAGAAATGGTCGCGTTCAAGTCGTTGCGGGACCTCGCAAGATGCAGCCAGCCGGCCTTTTCCGGGCCAGCTCTGGCAGCGAGTTCTGCCTCATAAGCAAGATAGAGGCCACGCGGAGCGTCGCGGCCCTCCAAAGACTGAAAGCCCTTGTCCTGGAGGTCCAAGATGTGGTTGAGGAGATCGGCGGCGGCTGCCTGGCTGATTAAGCCCTGGTCGGCGAGCATAACCAAATGTGCTTCGTCTACGGTCGCTTGGTACTGCAAAAGGCGACCGTCACGTGAGATTTCGATAGGCGGGGCGAGCAACTTCATCGCTTCGGGATGCAGGGTCCACCTGCCCTCGCTCGACCCAGCGTCTTGCTTGTTGTTCGATTCGCCAGTAGCCGCCTCGATATCGATCACAATGGAATCGATCATCCGTTCAGCTGCCGCGGCAGCGGCATTGAGTTCATCGGCGACGCCTATGGCATAGGCTACCCGGTCTCTAAAGTCGCCATTTATTTGAACTTCCTCCCCCTCAGATTTCAGTAGTCCCGCTACGGGCACTGTCGGTTCTGTATTTCGAGAAAAGCTCAGGCGTTTGAGCTTGCCGGATTTATGAGCGAGTTTGAAACGGATGACTCCCGCCATCGCGCTCGCGCGTGGAGGCGTGAACCCTTCTCCCGCGTAAAGTCTAATTACCACGTCAAGGATTGACGTGCCCAAGGCGTGCGAGAGCATGACTGGAATCATTCCTCCAGCCAGCCTGGGATTGACCTCGATGATGACGGGCCCCGACTCCGTTATCACGAACTCTACATGAGCCGGTCCGAAATTCAGGCCCAGAGCTGACACCGCGCCCGCCGCAAAAGAAGCCAATTCCTTGAGGGATGGCTCCGGTAGCGGGGCCGGGAAGTCATGCCCTACCTCGACGAAGCAGGGAGCCGGCCCTTTGTGCTTTGAAAGAATTCCAATGCAATGCAGCGTCCCCTCGCAAGCTATTATCTCTGCAGAGTATTCCTTACCTTCCACATATTGCTGGATCAGGATGTCGGGGCTGTGCAGATCCACTTGATCGAGCAGGGCGCCCCTTGCACTCTCAAACGCCTTGATGGCGGCTGCGGCACTATCGCACAACCGCACGCCGCTACTACCGCTTCCAGAGACCGGCTTTACGACAACTGGCAAAGTAGCTTGGGCAAGAATATTCTCGACGTCTCTTACGGAAGTGGCCAGCCGTGTTTCAGGGATCGCGATTGATTGTCGCCCTAACTGGGCCGCTTGTTTCCATTTGTTCCGACATGTGGCTATAGCCTCCGGATTTGGTGCTGACAGCCCCATTGCCGTCGCGACACGCGACGCTGCTTCCACAAAATAATCGGACGACGAATATATCCCTGCCAACCTTTTTAATTTGGCGGCCATCCCGATGAGTTCATCCGGACTACGTGTTTCAGCTTCGATCACTTGAGCGACCGAGTCTTTGAGGAACGGATAGCGCACAGGATTGCGCGTGACGAGATAGGGCTCAAAACCGAGGGCTCTGGCCCGCTTCATCAATAGTTCGCCAGTGCCCGTCGTATTGCTTTCCACAAATAAGAAGCTACCTCGCATCACACTTGCTCCAAAAGGCTTAAAACAGCTTCCCGGCTTCTCCGATCCCAATGATATCGGTTCCATGGAGGGAGGGCGGTCGAGGGATGATTTTCGCTGGCCGGCGCGGCCAGCGACACATCTTCATTTGAACATGCGGTCTGCTCAAGCCTCTTATGGTCGTAAAGTGCTTCGACGTAGCGGTGGCCTTCATCAGGACATATGACGACTACTGTCTCTTCAGGATACTGCCGAGCGCGCCAGCGCCCCACGATGTAACTCGCTCCGGAGGTCGGACCGGCGAAAACGGCGTGCCGCTCGTGGAGGGTTCGCGTCGCAGCAAATGCGAGCGGAGCTGAGATTAGATGCACTTCGTCATACAGTTCATGCTTCACGTTCTTGGGGACTAGACTGTTCCCCAGCCCCCGCAGCTTCCGTTCGCCATCCGGTTGGCCGAAAATGACGCTGCTGAAGGTGTCCACTCCAATCAAGCAGGCGCCAGGGGCTGTTTGGCGGAGGCGCTCTATCGTTCCGCAAGTAGAGCCGCCTGACCCCACAGAACCGACCAATGTTACGTCCGCGTCCAGCATCCCCGATATTTGATCGGCGAAGAGCTTATAGGCTGCGGGGTTGTCCGGTGTGTCGTATTGCCGGGGCCAAAAACAGGACCGGCCCAACTGTCTCATCCGAGCGTGTAATGCGTCCAGGCGACTTCTTTGATAGCCACCCTGCGTTGCCTTTTCAGTAATTATGGAGACGTCGACCCCCAACGAGTTCAACCTCCTTTCCAGACCCTTGTCCATCACCGGGTCTGTGAAGATTTCGAGCCGGAACCCACGTTCCCGGCAAACTACGGCCAAACCCAGGGCGAAAGTTCCGCTCGAGGTCTCGAGAACTTTCATGCCGTGCGTCAAAATCCGTCGCGCCAGCGCTTGCTCAATGATGTACTTGGCAGGGAGAAGCTTCATGAACGCGAACTGCGCAAGGTAGAGGTTTGTCTCACACCTAATAATGCTGGGGAGAGCATAGGCATCAGAATAGCTGGAGAATGGCAGGCGTTTGCGGACAGCGTCCATATCTCACCTCACCGATAACGAGCCATGGTCAGATATATTTTAGGTGAGTTGTCAAACGGGGACACATGGGCGAGCACTGCCCGAAGCTTCGGTGGAAAGTCAGCCGCCATTCGATCAAGCAGGATTCCAACCATTGTGCCGCTGTGCGCGACTATGACCCCGAGAGCGTCAGTGGCCTCGGAAACTTTCAACATCGAGTTCAGATGCTCCTTTGGGGCCCGCTCCTGATGCAGGAGGGCGCTGGCTGTAGCTATTCCGCCTATCGTAGCCGTGTCACCCCGCGGAATTGCGGTCCGTGCTCGGCAGAGTAATTGGTGATATTCTGCTCTGTGACTGGCGGAGATTTCACCTCGCCGCTGATCATAGTCGACGGTTTCGACAGTCCCTCCTTCATCGATACCAACGATTGCAAGTGGCGGCATTTGCCCAAGGAAGGAGAGAAGGCTACATGCACGCTGCTGATATGCGACCACTCCTGGGTACATCACCCCGTCGGATGGCTCGATCTCCGCCATTAGCTTCTCGATCAACGATGTCCGGATTCTACGCTTGAAACAGCAGGCGATTGACCGTGCCGTCGCAACGAGATCCGCAGACGAACTCGCCATCCCTTTCCCTTCGGGGAGCTCAGATTGCAAAAGGAGGATTCCTCCTGAGGCGCCGAGCGCAATCACGAGATTCTCCGCAAGCCGTTTGGCTTTGACTTTATGTGACGGAGAGACGGTTACGCATTGTGTGCCTGCAATCGGGATGAAATGAGCTCGCGCAAAGAGCGCGATGGGCATCGTGATCAAGAAATTAGGGTCCCGGGGAACGGAGCCGACCGGTAACTGGCCTTGCAGCAACTCGCCGAATGTGCCGCAACAAAGAGCGTTGCTAGAATGAACGCTTAGCTGCTGCCCGTCGTCGGCAATAATCTCAGTCGCATCTGCGCCATCGAATGTCTGGTGATAGATGTGTGGCCTCCAAACTTCATCCGCGGCCGCTTTCACAAGTTCGCTAGCCGCGATGCTCGTCCCGCTTCGCGGAGGGCCCATTGGATGGGTAGAATTTTGGATGGCCATATCACTTCCCGTCAGGTTCATTGAAGTGTGATTTGCCGCTATAAGGCTAGACCGGATCATTGGAAGATGGGCTCGCGTGGTGCCCAACCTCAGGAATGGGATGAAGCTACCATAGTCCGTAATTTTAGATTGCAAATGTTCTGTAAAAATACTTTTAGGATCTGTTGCACTTTTGATTATCGGCGGTGCGGCATGGAGTGCTCTCAGCGTTTTTCGGTGTCGGTGACGTTCAGGGGACGCCGTTTTGAGGAGTGAGTGATCCTGTTTTAGTCCGCTGGTACCTGGCCATCCGACGCGATCATTGGGCATCCAAGTACAGCGCGGGTCATCCGCGACAGATGCACGGCATCGACGCATGGCCCTCCCGGATCACAGCGTCCCCCACGCAGATGGCCAGGCCCTGCGTCGGGGGCACCGCGAGGTAGTGTGCTGAGAGTTCTGCAAATTCGCTGAGAGAGGGCGGTCATGGCAGGCTGGTGATGTTCAACGTCACCTGATTCCCGTGAAGGAACGCCACCATGACCAAGACTGAAAGTAAGACCGCCAGCGCTGCCGTCAAAGACATTCTGCTTTCGAACCCGGAGGGATTGCACGAAGTGATCCGTGCGGTGATGCAGGAGGTGCTCGAGGCCGAGATGGACGAGGCGCTGGGTGCTTCGAAGAGCGAGCGCACGCCCGAACGGCTCGGCTATCGCTCGGGCTATTACGGCCGTACCCTTGTGACGCGGGTCGGCAAGCTCGAGCTGCGGGTTCCGCAGGACCGGGCCGGGCGCTTCTCCACCGAGCTGTTCGAGCGCTACCAGCGTTCCGAGCGGGCCTTGGTGGCGACGCTGGCGGAGATGTATGTCCAGGGCGTGTCGACCCGAAAGGTGAAGGCGATCACGGAAGAACTGTGCGGCCATGCCTTCTCGGCCTCGTCGATCTCGGCCATCAACAAGCGGCTGGACGAGAGCCTCGCTGCCTTTGCCAGGCGCCCCCTTCAAGAGCCGTTTCCTTACCTCATCCTCGA
>NZ_JAMYPB010000100.1:0-2500 GCF_040320135.1 Mesorhizobium sp. M0772
CCCGGATAACGGGCCGCGGTTAGACATCCATAGTAATAAGGGTGGTATTTCAAGGGTGGCTCCACCTGAGCTGGCGCCCAGGTTTCAAAGCCTACCACCTATCCTACACATGCCACTACGAATGCCAATGTAAAGCTATAGTAAAGGTGCACGGGGTCTTTCCGTCTAACCGCAGGAACCCCGCATCTTCACGGGGAATTCAATTTCACTGAGTCTATGCTGGAGACAGCGGGGAAGTCGTTACGCCATTCGTGCAGGTCGGAACTTACCCGACAAGGAATTTCGCTACCTTAGGACCGTTATAGTTACGGCCGCCGTTTACTGGGGCTTCGATTCAGAGCTTGCACCCCTCCTCTTAACCTTCCAGCACCGGGCAGGCGTCAGACCCTATACGTCGTCTTGCGACTTCGCAGAGCCCTGTGTTTTTGATAAACAGTCGCTACCCCCTGGTCTGTGCCACCCTCCTCTACTTGCGTAGAAAAGGGTCACGCTTCTTCCGAAGTTACGCGTGCAATTTGCCGAGTTCCTTCAGCATAGTTCTCTCAAGCGCCTTGGTATACTCTACCTGACCACCAGTGTCGGTTTCGGGTACGGTTTATAAGGAGGAGCTATTTCCTGGAACCGCTCCGCTGCCCGTTCAATCCGATAAGATTGGACAACTTGTGCGATCCGTCACTACCTCCAAGCCCACGAATATTAACGTGGTTCCCATCGACTACGCGTTTCCGCCTCGTCTTAGGGGCCGGCTAACCCTGCTCAGATTAGCTTTAAGCAGGAACCCTTGGTCTTTCGGCGGGGGAGTCTCTCACTCCCCTTACGTTACTCATGTCAGCATTCGCACTTCTGATACCTCCACCACCCCTCACGGGTATGGCTTCGTCAGCTTACAGAACGCTCCGCTACCGCTTGGCCCTTGCGGACCAAACCCTAAGCTTCGGTGTATGGCTTTAGCCCCGTTACATTTTCGGCGCAAAGACCCTTATTTAGACCAGTGAGCTGTTACGCTTTCTTTAAATGATGGCTGCTTCTAAGCCAACATCCTGGTTGTTTTGGGATCCTCACATCCTTTCCCACTTAGCCATAACTTGGGGACCTTAGCTGTAGGTCAGGGTTGTTTCCCTTTTCACGACGGACGTTAGCACCCGCCGTGTGTCTGCCGACTAGTACTCCCAGGTATTCGGAGTTTGGTTAGGTTTGGTAATCCGGTGAGGACCCCTAGCCCATCCAGTGCTCTACCCCCTGGGGTATTCGGTCGACGCTCTACCTAAATAGATTTCGCGGAGAACCAGCTATTTCCGAGTTTGATTGGCCTTTCACCCCTAGCCACAAGTCATCCCGAACTATTGCAACAGTTATGGGTTCGGTCCTCCAGTAAGTGTTACCTTACCTTCAACCTGCTCATGGCTAGATCACTCGGTTTCGGGTCTAATGCGACGAACTGAACGCCCTGTTCAGACTCGCTTTCGCTGCGCCTACACCTAGCGGTTTAAGCTTGCTCGTCACACTAAGTCGCTGACCCATTATACAAAAGGTACGTGGTGACCCTTACGGGCTCCCACTGTTTGTAGGCAATCGGTTTCAGGTACTCTTTCACTCCCCTTGTCGGGGTGCTTTTCACCTTTCCCTCACGGTACTAGTTCGCTATCGGTCATGCACGAGTACTTAGGCTTGGAAGGTGGTCCTCCCAATTTCAGACAGGATTTCACGTGTCCCGCCTTACTCGAGGACGATTGATTGCATTACGCGTACGGGGCTGTCACCCACTATGGCCCTACTTTCCAGAAGGTTCCGCTTGTCTCTCAATCGCCACTGGCCTGGTCCGGGTTCGCTCGCCACTACTTCCGGAGTCTCGGTTGATGTCCTTTCCTACGGGTACTTAGATGTTTCAGTTCCCCGCGTTCGCCACTTTATCCCTATGTATTCAGGATAAGTTACCTATTATCGATACTTGGAAACCACAGTAGCAGATCGCTCTGCTACTCTGATTTTCCAAGTACCTTAGGTGGGTTTCCCCATTCGGAAATCTACGGATCAAAGGGTATTCGCACCTCCCCGTAGCTTATCGCAGCGTATCACGTCCTTCATCGCCTGTGCATGCCAAGGCATCCACCAATTGCCCTTAAGACACTTGATCGTTCTCATTGCCAATGCCCATCCGCGCAATCCGAAGGATTGTCGCTTCAGCCTCTCCCTTGCGGGATTAGCGTCCGCGCGATCCCAAAGGGATCGTCGCATAAGCGCAATCCTGTGCGGGATTGGCGCTTGATGTCATTGGCACAAAAAGACCAGCTTCTCGAGATCGGTTCGAGGGTGCGGTTAGGCAAACCCATCATATGCGGGAGATTGAGCGTCTCCCGCGACAAATCACGAACCTTTCGGCTCATGAAGTTCGAACAAATCTTCTCTTTACGATGTCAAAACAGAACAAGCGGCAAGCCAAGAAGCTCACCACAAACCTTTATACGAATGACTTTTTGACCACCCTCACTCGACACACTTC
>NZ_JAMYPB010000101.1:0-4357 GCF_040320135.1 Mesorhizobium sp. M0772
CCTGGTATGGCGGGCGACCTCTATCGCAGCGAGCCCGCCTTCCGCACTCCATTCGACCGCTGCGCAGACATCATCAGCGCCAACACCGGCGAGGATCCGAGAAGCGTCCTGTTCGAAAGACCGACGAACGCGGGAAACTCGGCTAGCGATCGAGCGACATTGAACTTCAGGGCGATGGTCGGACGAGGTGTCGCTGGACCGTCGACGTCCAAGTTGAATGAGACGCGGCTGGCCCAGCCGATCGTATACGCCATCGGCTATGCTTTAAACGAGCTTCTCGGGTCGTTCGGCATAAGGCCTACAGCTGTGATCGGACACAGCCTCGGCGAGTATGTCGCAGCAACGGTTGCCGGCGTTCTTTCGATGTCAGATGCGCTCAACCTCGTTTGCCGACGTGCGGCACTCATTCACGATCAACCGCGCGGTGCGATGCTCGCTGTCGCGCTGTCCGACAACGAGATTCTGGCCCGGCTCCCCACGGGCCTTGACCTTGCCGTTATCAACGGTGGCCAGGCCACTGTGGTCGCAGGGCCGATTGAAATCGTACGAGACTTCGAAGCGGAGCTTCAGGCGCAGGACATCGCCTGCCGGATGCTAGAGACCACCCACGCCTTCCACTCCCGGCTGCTGGAGCCCGCCGCACCGGCACTTACCGAACTCGTCGCCCAATACACGTTGAACGCGCCGCGGATCCCGCTCGTTTCCAACTTGACGGGAGCTTGGCTCACTGCGGCCGACGCCGCGAATCCGTCGTATTGGGCCAAGCACATGTGTGGGACTGTGCATTTTTCCCGCGGGCTCGAAATGCTCCTCAGATCGCCCGACACTGTCCTCGTGGAAGTCGGGGCCGGGCAGGCCCTCGCATCGTTTGCCAAGCAGCACACCAGCACCGGGGCAGATCGCATCGGATCGATCTTCTCGACGCTACCGTCGGTCCATATTCGCGAATCCGACCTGGCGTTCTTCCAGACGACGCTAGGCCGCATGTGGCTCAGCGGCGTCGACGTGGACTTCACGTCAGCGCGTGCCGGGGAGGGACGCCGTCGGCTCCCGCTTCCGACCTATCCATTCGAAGGCGAGCGCCACTTTCGTGAGGCTCCGGGCGTAGCGCCGGCCACTACGGGCGCGCGCGGTCCAAACCAACCCACCGACGAGGCGCGTGTCGCCGACACATCCCGTTGGTTTTATCGGCCGACGTGGAGAGCCGCGCCCCTTCCGCCCTCCGCGGTTGGGGTCGTTCCCGAACCAATGGTGGTCTTCGCCCGGCCAGATGACGGGATGGGTCGCATCGCTGCGCAGCTAACCGCTTCCGGCTGCCACGTGACGACAGTTCAACCGGGCGCGGAGTTTCGAGTGCTCAGTGAGGACTGTTTCGAAATTCGTCCTTCTGAGAGCGCCGACTATGAGCGGCTAATCATGTCGCTCACCGAGCGCGGCCACCCGCCAATCCGGTTCGTCCACGGCTGGACGGCGTTTGGGGCTCGTGAGATGCCTTCGGACGAGACGTTGCTTGACCTAGGGTTTTTCAGCGTCCTTGCCCTCGGCAAAGCGCTCGGCGGCTCCGGCGCTCCGTTCGGAACCACCATGGTGGTGCTTTCCGCGGGAATCTCGGCGACCGGGACAGGGGCTGCAGTCAACGCAACCATCCAAGGCGTCTGCAAGGCGCTGCCGCAGGAATGTGCTGGCGTCGACTGCCGCGTGATCGAGACGGCTGGGGTCGCGGATGGCCCCATGAGTGATGCGGTTGTCGCACAGTTAGCTGCTGACATTCGAGCCAAGCCCGTCGCGCGCTGCGTCGCTTATCAGGACGGGAAGCGCCAGGAACTGGCGTTTCTGCCGTTGGAGTTGCCGACGCCGCTTCCAGCGCTGCGCTGGCGCAAACGTGGGGTCTACTTGATCACTGGTGGCATCGGCGAGGTCGCGCTTGCCATTGCGAAGGACCTGTCGCAAAGGTTCGGTGCTCGGCTCGCTCTCATAGGCCGGACGACTTTGCCGCCAGAGGGGGAGTGGGCTGACTGGTTGCGGGCGAACCAGCCGGATTCTTCCGAAAGCCTCACGATCCGACGTATCGAGGAGATTAATTGCCTAGCAGGCGAGGCGATGTATTGCTGTGCCGACGTCAGCGACGTCGGTCAGCTCCGTCAGGCCATCGCCGACGTCCGATCTCGGTGGGGCGACGTTCATGGCGTTATCCATGCAGCCGGCGTTTCGCACGCGGAGGCGTACGCGACTGTGGCCAACCTCACCCGGAGCCAGTGTCTTGCACACTTGTCTCCAAAGCGCTCTGGACTACTTGCAGTCCATGAAGTGACCAAGGACGAAGACCTCGACGTCCGCATCGCTTTTTCCTCTCTAGCCGCCGTTCTGGGAGGGATGACTTTTGGCGCCTATGCCGCCGCCAATGCCTTTATGGACGCTTTCGCCGCCGCTGAACCCGACGTGCATGGGGCGAGATGGAGAGCCGTGAACTGGGATACTTGGGGCGTGCGCGACCACAATCACGGCAACCTCGGAAGTTCAGTGGCGAAGTTCGAGATGACCCCGACCGAGGCACTTGCCGCACTCGATTGCGTCGTTTCGTGCGACCTCCCGTCCCGCATCGTGAATTCGACCGGAGATCTGGACGCCCGCTATCGACAATGGGTGGAACCGCAGAGTCTTCCGCCGCGCCACGCGGCAGGACCCAAGACGGCCGCTGCCGGTGGACCCGCGCACAAAGCCACCCCCCGGCAAATCATCGTCGAGGCTTGGCGCGATATTCTCGGGATCGAGAAGATCGGCGAAAACGACAACTTCTTCGACCTCGGCGGGAATTCTCTCACAGGAATGCAGCTGATCGCCAAGCTATCTAGCGAGCTTGGCATGAGAATCTCGATCTTGAGCCTCTTCGAGGCCTCAACGGTGACAGCCTTCACGCGGCTTCTTTTTCCTGACGACGAAAGACCAGCCGCTCCGGCCGTCGCGAAAACGCCATCGGTGGCGCCCCCTGATGATACTGGACCCAACTCCATCGCGATCATCGCGATGAGCGGTCGGTTTCCTGGGGCTAGTTCGGTCGACGAATATTGGGACCTCGTTCGCGACGGGCGAGAGGCGATCACGCACTTCACGGCGGACGAACTCATTGCCGCAGGCGTTGATCCGAGTGACCTTGCTGACCCGGCCTACGTCAAGGCACGCCCAGTTATGAACGGCATCGCGGAGTTCGACGCTGGGTTGTTCGGCTATACGCCACGCGAAGCCGAATTGATGGATCCGCAGCACCGCCTTTTCATGGAATGTGCTTGGGAGGCACTCGAAAACGCGGGTTATGACGGGGTGCGCTACGAGGGTCGCGTAGGCGTCTTTGGCGGCTGCAACATCAGCTCATACTTGATGCGGATGATGATGGACGATTCCGTCCGTCAGTCGCTCGGGGCCTACCAAGCCGAATACCAAGCCGTTATCGGGAACGACAAGGACTCGCTGACGACGAGCGTCTCCTACAAACTTAACCTCAGGGGGCCAAGCTTTGCGGTCCAGACCTTCTGCTCGACGTCTCTGGTCGCCGTCCATCTTGCCTGCCAGAGCCTTCAGGGCGGCGAATGCGATATCGCCTTGGCGGGCGGCGTTTCAGTCCGAGTACCGGATCGGATCGGCTACTTCTACCGTGAAGGGGGCATGGAGTCGCCAGATGGCCATTGTCGGGCTTTCGACCGTAAGGCGCGCGGAACGCTGTTTGGTGACGGCGTAGGCGTCGTCGCCCTGAAGCGGCTGCGGGACGCCTTGGCGGACCGTGATCCAGTTTTGGCGGTGATCCGCGGCTCGGCGGTCAACAATGACGGCGCACTTAAAGTGGGCTTCACCGCACCGAGCGTGGTCGGACAGGCGCAGGTGGTGGTCCGCGCGCTCGAAGCAGCACGACTAACCGCCGACGAGATCGACTACGTGGAGGCGCACGGCACTGGGACGATCCTCGGCGACCCGATCGAGGTCGCCTCACTGACGAAAGCCTTTCAGTATACAACTGACAAGACTGGATACTGCCGGCTCGGATCGGTCAAGCCGAACGTTGGCCATCTCGATCGCGCGGCCGGAGTCGCCAGTCTTATCAAGGTCGTGAAGGCGCTCGAACACGGCGTCCTCCCGCCGAGCATCAACTTCGACGAGCCCAACCCGGATATTGACTTCGAGCGGAGCCCGTTTCGGGTCAATACGGTTCTTACAGCATGGCGGCGTGACCTTAGCCGACCGCGCCGCGCCGGCGTCAACTCGCTCGGCATGGGCGGAACGAACGTCCATGTTGTGGTGGAGGAGTGTCCAGAGCAGTGCGAGGCAGGTGAGGTGGATGGGGCGACTGGGGAGTGGCATCTTCTGG
>NZ_JAMYPB010000102.1:0-4338 GCF_040320135.1 Mesorhizobium sp. M0772
CCGAGGAAGCACGGCGACGACTGCCTGCAGGAATTGCGCTGGCTCTACGACCGGCGCGATCTCGCAGAGGCCAGGGCTGATCTTGCCGCATGGCTTGCCAAATGGTCGGCACGCTATCCGCGCCTGACAGGCTGGGCCGAGGATGCCATCGAACAAACCCTGACCTTCTTCAGGCTGCCGAGACAGCACCACAAGCATCTCAAATCCACCAACATGCTGGAGCGGCTCAACGAGGAAATCCGCCGGCGCACCTATGTCGTGCGCATCTTCCCCAACACCGAAAGCTGCCTGCGCCTGGTCAGGGCCTTGGCCGTCGAGACCAACGAAAACTGGATGGAGGCCAACCGATACATCAACATGGACGACCTGCGCGAGCACAAGAAGCTCGCTCTGCGCCAAGCCGCATGACCAGCATCATGGCTGCCCCATTTTGCAGAACTTGACGCACACAACCGCCGGCCGCGGCTTCGCTCATCGCTTGTGCCACACTACTGGTTCTTTGGGCGTTCACCATTCCCTTAGCGTTCTGAATGTCGCGCACCTCTTTGGGTGATTTCGATCCCCAAAGCCGCGATCGCTTTGATCATAGTTTCGATGAATCCTTCGGCGCGTCGCCCATCTTCCACTGGCCGGCTGCGCATACGTGTGAGCTTCGCGACGTTTGCGACATACGTAGCGCTCCATGATCCCGAACGGTGATGCGCCCATGGGCGTGGACAACGAGATAGTTCCACGCCGGGGTACCTGCCGAACTTGAGCGGTGCAAAGTTCGGCAAAACCGAACGACCTATTGCAACTCTCGCGCCCGTCCGGCTCCATCCCGGGTTTCCCAGATTGACTCAAAGTTGCGCAGCATCACTTCCGCCACACTGAAGGTCTGCTTTCCTTGCCGGGAAGTCAGGCAAGCGTCGATGTCGGGATAGATAAAGAAGGGCAGGGAAATTCGGTCAGTCGGACCGGTATGCACGACCTGATGGGGTGTGCTCTTGAATCGGTTATCGCTCAAAGCCTGAAGCATGTCGCCCAGATTGACCACGAGAGTGTCGGGCAAGCTCGGCGCCGGCACCCAGCGCTCCCCGAACCACACCTGCAAGGAGCGCGTGGGAAGTTCCTCCTGCAGCAGCAGCGTGAAGAACCCATTGTCGGTATGCTTTCCGGCCGTGCCGCCACTAGATGGATACCGGATCACGCGTTGCAGGACCGTCGGCGGGCTGAAATGACGTCGGAACCAGCTCTCTTCCAATTCGAGCAGGTCGGCCAGTGCCATTCCAAGCTGTGGCACAACGTCGTTGACCACAGTAGCCTGCAAAGCAAGCAGGTTTCGAGCGAAACCAGGAGCCACCGCGTCATCCGGAAGGCGTGTGCAACCAGCAAATGGACGCCGGTCGCCTTCCTTCTCGATTCCTAGGTCGAACATTTCCTTCGGATCGGGGCCAGCCTCGGGATGTAGCACCTCGCCGTACAACGGACTGTACCCACGGGCGGTAGCAGGGTATACGTCTTGGGTGGCGTGACCGTAACGTTCCTTTGTCGACTGTGGCAACGTGAAGAAACGCCGGGAAGCCTGGATCGCTTCTGCGATCTGTTTCTTTGGGATTCCGTGCTCAAGGTAGAAGAACCCGTACTCCTCGCAGGCCAGGCGGAGGCGCTCGCGCTCTTCGTGTCGGGTTGCATCGGCTGCCAGTTTTGCCAGTGAGATTTGCGGTAGTGTGGTCATAGCTGCTCCTCCGTTGGTGCGTTAGCTTTGTCGGTCACTTTGAAAACCCAATAGTGTGCGTCCTCCTCCGCGATGTATCTGCCGTCGTTTAGACAGTGTGCTGTCACAAGCACGCCCGCATCCTGCAGACGCCGCACCTCATCTTCAAAGGATGTGGCCTCCGCATAGCTCTTGCGGGTGCTTACGATGACGAATCCGTTGGGGCGCGTGACGCGAGCAAGTTCGCGCAGTGCGTCCGGTCGGATGTGACCGAGCGTGAAGACACCGCAGCAGACCGTAATATCGTAGGTCGCACTGGAGTATTCGGGCAGCGGCACGTTAAGGTCGACATCGCCTTGGACATCGCGGTAGACGCCCGTTTGCCGGGCTTGTTCGGCCATCGCCTCGGAGAGGTCGATCCCATCGATCAACCGGAAGCCAAGGCGTTCCAGTTCCACGCCGACGAGGCCCGTTCCGCAGCCAGCGTCCAGGATTGCGATGGCTGCTCGCTCATTGGCCAAATAGGCCGTCTGAACCGTGCCCGCCAATTCCGCCACGATCATCGGCCCGCAGTACCGGTCCTGGCCAACATCCAACTCGTAGGAACTGGCCCATCCGCGATAGAAGTGGGTCAAGCGATCGACGTCGCCGTCGAGGTCATGGGAATCCTTGATGCGTTTTCGCGCAGCTTGCTCCAGTGTCGTCTGCTGATCGCGGGTGTTCATGACAGGTTCCTCCGTACAGGGACAGGTGAGATTCGGTATAGTCGTCGGCTTCGCAAGCGCCGCGGCTGGATATACAAGATCTTTGTTGTCGTACTGCCCATTTTGGCTGTCCGACCAAGCGGAAGCGCCTACGCTCCAGGTGATAACCTCGTGTATCAGGGCATCGCTCAGGCCCATTCCGCGCCCAAGATCAAACGCCTCGTCAAGAATCAGCCGATTGATGTGGGTGAGCTCACCGACCAGAGACTTGAGCAACCGTATCTGGATGCCACTGAGCGGGATGTCGTCGAGCGGAAACACATGCTCAAGCTTGGGTTTGATCCGTCCGACGGGATCGGTCAGGAATTCTTGGTCTGGCGGATGCGCGGGGTTGGCACCGTACTTGGATGGCGCGCGATAACCCGGCACTTGCAGTCGAACGCCGAAGACCACCTCCGCCAGTTCGATGACCCTCAGGTGGCTGTCGTATCGGTCGAACTTCCGTCCCGCTAAGCTAAAACGCTTTTCGACCGCCCGTCCGAGCGGCAGTCCCACGCGCAGTTGGTTGGCCAGCTGGACGGTCAAGCCCATATCCTTCACCGTGATCTCCAGGGTGCAGGAGCGGTCGTAGCTGCCATCCAGGAGAAAAGGGGCGAATTGCTCGATTGCAACGGAGTTCGCCGAAGAACCGGCAAAATTCCGCCACGCCTGCTGCGCTGGAACCCCGGCCCGCACGCTTCGGCAGAGCGCGTCGCCGCTCGCAACGGCTGCAGTGTAGAAAAGTAGATTCGTCAGTAATTTAACTGATTGGCCTTGACCGATGTCTCCGACATGGAAGGAGACGGCTCCCATGGTTTGCAACACCGCCTCGCAACGCACATAGGCCTCCGATGACCCGCCGACGAAAAAGCTGACATTGGCAAAATCGACCCCCATGTGGGACAGGTTGCTTACGGGCGCTTCTAGCGAATCCACGCCAATTGCTGCCGCCAGACGGGCGATCTCGAGCGTGTTGTGGTAGTCGGTGGTGGACGTGTCGATCCAAATGCTCTCCGGGGGCATTCCGGCCAAAGCGCCCCGCTCGCCCACCATATTGTCGAAGACGTCGCGTGGCAGCGGCAGGCAGGTAATGACAATGCCGCAGTTGCGGGCCGCGTCGCGCGGTGCATTATGCCACCGGGCGCCCTTTTTCAGCACGTCTGTCGCAGCCGCGGGATCGATGTCGTAGACATTCACCGAGTAGCCGGCTTGCAGGAGCTTGGCGGTCATCGGCCGGCCCATCATGCCGGTACCGATGAATCCAATGCGATCGACGTTGCGAGAACGATCGGCGCGGACGCTGCTTACACCGTCTACAGCAGACATTTAACTTCCTTAGAGGCAAACGAACGGTTGCACGACAATTCCGAGTAAATAATTAGCGACGTTCGATAGAGTAGTAAATGATCTTGAACGTTAAAGCAATCGAGCGCATAATAAGAAATGATATAACACCTTAACGCGACTATCATACTTGGTCATCAGATAGAATTTATGTCACATTTGCGAAGCGGTAAGCAGACATATAGATAATTTCTCTCATTGTTTGAGCACAATCGCTTGACAAAAATGAGCTTAAACTCGTCGGAATTTCATGCTGATGGTAATCGGCTGGACATTTCCGACACGATCGCAGCCCTATCCGGCGCAGTCACCACACTTTGACAACCGGACGGCCTCAAATCCACGATCATAGCGTCTTCACCTGAGCGGATGGGCTTCAGAGCGAAGCCGCGAGAGATCGGCACGCAACCAAGTGCAGCCAACGTGCCTCAAATGGGCGGAGCGGGCGCGCGCGGGGTCAAAACTCTGTTCATAGGCACGCATGAGTTGAAACTGACTGATAGCGGCGGCCGTTTGCTTCTCTTCAACTCGCAGGGATCTGTCCAGATGATTGAA
>NZ_JAMYPB010000103.1:0-4043 GCF_040320135.1 Mesorhizobium sp. M0772
CTAACCACTTGGCTGTATCCTCTCGCTTCTCACTTTTATTACAAGCAAAGACATGACCTCTTCTGAAACGTTGAACGCAGTCTTCGAACATATCGGTTTTGTTCCCAAGACAAGCAGTTGTCGTGCGAAGGAAGCCAGGTCTTTTACCATTAGGACGATCCAGGAAGGTGGTGCAGCAATGCCAAAAATCAACGCCGGGCGGTTGCTCTCGGATCTTAGACGTTTCGCGCAATTCGGCGCGTACCGAACCGGTGTTCATCGTCCGACCTATTCGAAAGAGGACATGGACAGCCGTCGGTGGCTTGCGCAGCAATACGAAGCCATAGGGCTTCAGGCGGATATTGACGGGGTAGGCAATGTGTTCGGCACGCCTCGGTCGGACCGGCGATCGCTGTTGATCGGATCGCACGCAGAATCGCAGAATTATGCCGGATGGCTCGACGGGGCGCTTGGTGTGATCTACGGCCTCGAGATTGCCCGCAGCTTCGCGGAAACGCCTGACTGCGCGGGTCTTCCCATCGCCCCTGTCGCGTGGGCGGATGAAGAAAGTCATTACCTCCCGTTGCTTGGAAGTCGTTCGTTCGTGGGTGACATCGAAGAAGCGGAGATCGACTGCGCGGTGAATGTCGATCACGGGCTTCCACTCAGGGACGCGCTCCGTGCGGCAGGCCTGGCCAGCGTTCCCCGATCTCTGGTGGAACCGGAACGCTACGTCGGTTACCTGGAAGCACACATAGAACAGGGCGACGCGCTGGAAGCCTCGGGCAACCGGATCGGTATTGTTACCAGCGTCGTTGGAATCTGGCAGTACTCAATCGTCTTCCACGGCATCCAGAACCACGCCGGTACGACGCGCATGGTTATCCGAAAGGATGCGGGGGTTGCTGCAGCTACGCTGGCCATGGCCGTTGACGAGCGCTTTCCTGAGATGGCCGGTCCGCGTTCTGTCTGGACCACGGGCCGCATCACGCTGGAGCCGGGCGCCCGCAACATAATTCCGGGGAAGGCAGAGATGCTTTTCCAGTTCCGCGATTCAGAGATGCCAATCCTAGAGCGCCTGGATGCGGCACTAAGGGAACTGGTAGAAGAGACCGCGATCAAAACGGGTTGCCGCGCCGACATTGAACGGACCGGTACCGGCAAACCATGGCACATGGATCCGGTCTTCCAGGCAGCGATAGAGAATTCGGCCGCGCGCCATGCACCCGGGGCCTACGTGAGAATGCCAAGCGGCGCCAGTCACGATGCACAGGTCGTGGGGCGTAAACTAAGGGCCGCTATGCTCTTCGTGCCAAGTATCGGCGGTATTAGCCACCATTGGACCGAAAATACTAACGATGCTGACCTGGTGCTCGGCTGCCAAGTGCTGGCTGATGCTGCGGAGATGATCCTGCGTGGCGAGAGCACGTAACGGTCGGCAATCCGAATGCGCCACGAAAGTGCTCGTGCATCTATGAGCAAAGCGCCGGAAAGTGTTGCAGTGGCACGATGATCAATCCAGCCTTGCCGGAGAGCATGTCGCCGAAAGCGGTTAGCTAAGCCATGTCATCGACCGTGAACAATCCCGTCTCTAAGTGGCGACCGGCTTGGGCCGGAGTTGAAGCAGAGCGATCAAGAGCGACAAAAAACCCTTCAGCCACCTGAGCAGGAGGGAGAAGTTATAGCCGGCGGCGGCCAGGATGGCGTTGACGGCGTCGCCCTGCTGCCCGGCGAGGAAGTTGCGGCCCATGCGGTGCTCGGCCTTCATGTGGCCGATCACGACAGCCGCCGCATCTGGCGTTTGATGGCCGGAGTGACGCGGCGTTTCTGGCCGCTGGTGAAGAGCCTGAACTTGTGGCTTTGCGGTGCGTCGTGGCCGCGATAGCCGGCGTTGGCGAGGATGCGGCCGATCGCGTTGCCGATGGCCTCTTCCATATGGATGACGCTTGCCAGCGTGTGGCCCCCATAGGATTGCCGGGCAGTGCTTTTGCATGAGCGAACTGGCCACCATTGGAGCGCTTCAGCGTGGTGGCCACCGACACCTTCACTCCGAACTCGTAGGGCATATGCGCCTTGCCCTTGCCGATGCATTCCATCTCGTGCGCGTGCAGGCTGTAGATCTTGCGGCCGCGCTGGCGCTGACGGTGCTCGAGAACGGGGGCGGCCTGATAGAGCGGCCATTTGAAAATGGTGACCTGAGACCCTTGTTCCCCCATTTTAATGGAGAGGCCGGAGTTTCATTGATCCGATACCATTCTTTGGACCGCCGGAAGGTGGAGTTTTCCGGCTGTTTCACGATGGCGGGCTGACGGCGCCATCGGGATTGATCCACGAGATCGGAACCTTGTGCCCGATTGCGCCATGTGGGCGCACCTCGTTGTAGTATCTGCGCCAATCCTCCAACTTTTCGGCCGCGTCGGCAAGCGTCAGGAACCAGTGGGCGTTCAAACATTCCGCCCTGAAGCGGCCGTTGGAGGCTTCGATGTAAGCGTTGTCCGTTGGCTTTTCCGGTCGCGAGAAGTCGAGCGTGACGCCCCCTGGTGTAGGCCCACAGATCGAGGTCGCGGGAGACGAACTCCGAGCCTTTATCGACCCGGATCGTCTTTGGATAGCCGATCTTGCGGCAGACCTGTTCCAGCATCCTGACCACATCCTCGGCTCGGTAACTGAAGCGTGGGTCGAGCACCGGCACGTAGCGTGAGAACGTATCTACGACCGTCAGGACCCGGATCTTCTTGCCCGTCGCGAGCTGGTCGTGAACGAAGTCCATCGCCCAGACGTCGTTGGGTTCGACGGCTGGCTGGCGATCGTCTCGCAGCTTCGCCTTCACCCGGCGCTTCGGCGTCTTGTTCCTCAGTTGAAGGCCCAAGTCCCTGTAAATGCGATAGGTCCGCTTCATGTTGATGTCCCAGCCCTCCCGCGTGAGCATCACGTGCACGCGCCGGTAGCCATAGCGAACCCGCGTCGCGCAGATGTCTTTGATCCGAGCTTCGAGGCCGGCCTGGTCACGGCGGCGGGACTTGTCGTGATAGGTCGAGGTGTCGAACTCCAGAACACGGCACGCTCGCCGATCGACACGTTCCAATCAGCAGGTATCGGCCACCAGCTCGCGTTTGCGACCAGGCCTCACAGTTTTCGGCGGATCACGTCCTGCAGCCTCTCCTTGTCCAGCGACAGGTCGGCGACCAGCTTTCTGAGCTTGCCGTTCTCGTCCTCGAGCTGCTTCAGCCGCTTCATCTCTGTCGGCAGCAGCCCGTCATATTTCTTCTTCCAGTTGAAATAGGTCGCCTGACTGATCCCGGCCCTCCGGCAGATCTCCGCCACAGGAAACCCATACGCTCCCTTTCAGAATGAACGCCTTCTGCGCGTCCGAAAACTTCGATGCTTTCATCGCTTCCGCTCCTCCCAGCCGGGAAACTACAGCGGAAACTCCAATTCTGAACGGTCCAGTTTCTGGGGATCAGATCATCATTTCTGGCCTCATGCGGCCTGTTTTTCCAGCGCCATTTTAATGGCGAATTCGATGGGCGTGATGTTGCCCAGGGCTGAGTGTGGCCTGTTGTGGTTGTACAACTCGGCGACGGAACACCCACGGAACCGGCCCGGAGCGCGAGCTTCTCTATCCATGGCATCCTTGGGCGGGTCGCCAGATCCATATTCATGAAGTGATCGACAAGAACGAAGCAGAGGTTTTCCGCTGCAGTCTTTCTGGCCGGGTATCGGATCGCTTGCTGGAGGTTCCCGGGTGGATGTTCGATCGGAGCCTCAGCGCGAGCTGGCGCATCACGACTGCTCCCCACGTCTACCTTGCCGCGCTGGGCACCCTGGCGAAACTGCTCCACGACACGGGGGCCCCATCGCAATCGCCGGAGATGGGCGCAGCATTGGGCTGTCTGCAAATTCCAACGATTCACCGGACACCGTTCCGATCAAAAACCGCACGCGATTCCGAGAATAACCGGACGCGACTCCGATTAAATACCGGACAGTTTTAAAGCCTAGATAGTGCCTTTGGGTCAGCAACCTGCGCATGCATTCCCTCGACGGTAGAGGAGAGGTGCATG
>NZ_JAMYPB010000104.1:0-3070 GCF_040320135.1 Mesorhizobium sp. M0772
GCCGCGCTATGCCTCGCTGCCCAACATCATGAAGGCCAAGAAGAAGCAGCTCGACGAGAAAACCCCGGCCGACTACGGCGCCGACGTCAAGCCGCGGCTGAAGGTCATCAAGACCGAGGAGCCGAGCGGCCGCAAGGAGGGCGTCAAGGTCAAGAGCGTCGCCGAACTGGTCGACAAGCTCAAGAACGAAGCCGGCGTCTTGTAAGCGATCGGGAAAGGAACAGATAAAATGGCAATTCTCCTCATCGCCGAACACGACAACGCAACGCTTTCCGACCAGACCGCCAAGGCGCTGTCGGCAGCCCTGCAGATCGGCTCGGACGTTCATGTGCTGGTGGCCGGCAAAGGCGCCAAGGCTGCCGCTGACGCAGCCGCGAAACTGAAGGGTGTGAGCAAGGTGCTGCTCGCCGAAGCCGACGAACTCGCCGAGCGCCTGGCTGAGCCGACGGCGGCGCTGGTCGTCTCGCTGGCTGGCGCCTACGACACGGTCATCGCGCCCGCGACGTCGGCCGGCAAGAACATCGCGCCGCGGGTGGCGGCCCTGCTCGATGTCGCGCAGGTCTCCGAGATCATCGAAGTGGTCTCGCCCGACACCTTCAAGCGCCCCATCTATGCCGGCAACGCCATCCAGACCGTGCAGTCGACCGACGCCAAGAAGGTCATCACCGTGCGCACTGCTTCATTTCCCGTCGCCTCCCAAGGCAATGCGGCTGCTGTCGAGATTATCTCGGCGGCAGCCGACCCCGGTGTATCGTCCTTTATCGAGAACAAGCTTTCCGGAACTGATCGTCCGGAACTGACCTCGGCCAGGATCATCATTTCGGGTGGCCGTGCGCTGGGCTCCTCGGAGAAGTTCCAGGAGGTCATCCTGCCGGTTGCCGATAAGTTGGGCGCGGCGGTTGGTGCTTCGCGCGCCGCGGTCGATGCCGGCTATGCGCCCAACGACTGGCAGGTCGGCCAGACCGGCAAGGTCGTCGCTCCCGATCTCTACATCGCGGTCGGCATCTCCGGCGCCATCCAGCACCTTGCCGGCATGAAGGATTCGAAGGTCATCGTTGCCATCAACAAGGACGAGGAGGCGCCGATCTTCCAGGTTGCCGACTACGGCCTGGTCGGCGATCTCTTCCTCATCCTGCCGGAGTTGGAAAAGGCGCTCGCAGGCGGCTGAAGCGGGAAAGGATAGCGGTCGTTCCTCTCGCTAGAGGATAAGACGGCGTCCTCTGGTCAAGCGGTGACAGAATGAACGTAATAAACAACCGACTTGTTGGCGAGCGGAGATTGGGTCGCGGAAACTTAGATTCCACGGCCTTCATGCCTTTGGCTGATGGAGTCACGGAGTTCTCGATAGTCCTTGTTCCGGGATTTTCACAACTGTGTATGTCGTCGTTCATCGATCCATTGCGGTATGCGAACAGATTGTCCGGACGCGAGCGGTTTCGATGGAGGTTGATAAGCGACGACGGCAGCCCTGTTATATGTGCCAGTGGGATCCGAGTGTGCGTGGATGCAAGTCTTAAGGAAGCCAAGCTTCTGAAATCGGAGCGTTTGCCCGATGGCATCGTGGTTTGCGCGGGCGCGGGAATCGAACATTATCCCTCAGCACCACTGTTGTCACTTTTACGCTTCTGTGCGCGCCGCAATGTGAGGCTTTACGGACTCGGCACCGGCGCATGGGTCTTTGCTGCGGCCGGTCTGTTGTCAGACACGCGCTGTACCATCCACTGGGACACGATGGCAGCCTTCTCGGAGTCATTCGAAGGTCTCAAGCTGACCGACGCCCTATTCGTCGAGCAGAACGGAATCGTCACCTGCGCCGGTGAATTTGCGGCATTTGATCTCGCGATCAGCTCAGTAGAACACCGATGTGGTTCCGATGTGGCGCGATCAGTCTGCCGATTCCTCACAGCCGATCGATGGCGCGAGGGGGAAAGCTGTCAATCTGCTCCCCTTGGGCTTCGCTTTAGCGGCGCGAGCGAAAAGCTGATCCGCATCATCCGCATGATGGAAAATTCTGTAGATGAGCCGTTGACGATTCGCGCTATTTCTCAAGAGCTGGGCCTTTCTTGCCGGCAAATCCAGCGCCTCTTTCTTCACCATCTCAAGGCGACGCCGATGCGATACTATCTTTTGCTCAGAATGGCGCGGGCGCGCCAACTACTCGAATTGACCGATATGTCCGTGCTGCAGGTGGCAATCGCTTGCGGGTTTGTCTCATCATCGCATTTTTCAAAATGTTTTCGTGATCACTTCGGTGAAGCACCAAGCAGTCTGCGACACGGTTAAGTCGATCTGCGGCCATTCTCAACCGAACGGACCTCGCTGTTGCCGAGAAGATGGCCAGCGCCGTGGCTGCAGACCGCTCGAGCAGCTGAGTTCATGAACCCTCAGGTCACAGCTTACGGCGCCCTGCGCGAGGATCATCCAAGATGTTATAAATCGGTTGTTCCGCAGCAACTCATAAAACTTAGGCTAGCATTGGGCAGTCCAGAACCCGCGGCTTCTGCGCAAGGCTTATCGGATTTGCCGGCCGGGTAGTGTGCTGAGAGTTCTGCAAATTCGCTGAGAGGGGGCGGTCATGGCAGGCTGGTGATTGTTCACGTCACCTGATTCCCGCGAAGGAACGCCACCATGACCAAGACTGAAGTTAGACCGCCAGCGCTGCCGTCAAAGACATTTTGCTTTCGAACCCGGATGGATTGCACGAAGTGCTCCGTGCGGTGATGCAGGAGGTGCTTGAGGCCGAGATGGACGAGGCGCTGGGTGCCTCGAAGAGCGAGCGCACGCCCGAACGGCTTGGCTATCGCTCGGGCTATTACGGCCGCACCCTTGTGACGCGGGTCGGCAAGCTCGAGCTGCGGGTTCCGCAGGACCGTGCCGGGCGCTTCTCCACCGAGCTGTTCGAGCGCTACCAGCGTTCCGAGCGGGCCTTGGTGGCGACACTGGCCGAGATGTATGTCCAGGGCGTGTCGACCCGCAAGGTGAAGGCGATCACGGAAGAACTGTGCGGCCATGCCTTCTCGGCCTCGTCGATCTCGGCCATCAACAAGCGGCTGGACGAGAGCCTCGCTGC
>NZ_JAMYPB010000105.1:0-2844 GCF_040320135.1 Mesorhizobium sp. M0772
CTTGCCAACACTCTCTCGCAAGGGCCGATAAGCGATACCGTTGCCCACAACATGGCACGCAATGGTCTGCTGCAAGCAGCGCGTTGCAATGCCGAGGTCGTGCAAGCTCTCGGTCTTGGAAAGCGGATCGCTGCCCGATGGCAAAAGGCCAATGCCAAGTGTCTGGCCGCCAACCGGAAAGCTGGGGACGTGGCAGGTGGGCTGGGTGCCATTTCAAAGTCGCTGCGCGTGCTGCTGCAATCGGCCATTCTTGCCGTCGGTGCGTACCTTGTCGTCAGGGAAGAGGCTACGGCCGGGGTCATGATTGCCAGTTCGATCATGATGGGGCGTGCGCTGGCTCCGGTCGACCTCGCCATTTCAAGCTGGAAACCCTTCCTCATGGCGCGCCAGGGTTGGGCGCGGCTGGAGGACCTCTTGGAAAAGGTTCCTGAAACCGCTCCTGTTATGCTAATGCCTGCACCTGAACGCGAACTGCGCCTCGAAAGCGTGACAATCGTTCCGCCCGGTGAAAGCAAGCCGACCGTGACCGGCATTGCGTTTGCCATTCAGGCGGGAAGCGCACTCGGGGTCATCGGCCCGTCGGGCTCGGGCAAGTCGACACTCTCGCGCGCCATCGTCGGCGCATGGACGCCGGTCGCCGGGAAGGTTCGCATCGACAGCGCAAGCCTCGATCAATGGGACCGGGAAGCACTAGGCCGTCACATCGGCTATCTGCCACAAGGTGTTGAACTGTTCGATGGCACCATTGCCGAAAACATCGCTCGTTTTGAAGATGATCCTGACCCTGAGGCTATTGTCGCCGCGGCGAAAGCAGCGGGCACGCACGAACTGATCCTCCGATTTGAGCACGGATACGAAACTCCGATTGGTGAGGCCGGATCGGCACTTTCCGCCGGGCAGCGTCAGCTTATCGGTCTTGCCCGGGCCCTTTATCGAGACCCTTTCCTTGTTGTGCTGGATGAACCCAATGCCCATCTCGACGCGGAAGGCGAAGCTGCAGTCGTTAATGCGATCGCCTCCGTGCGCGAGCGCAAGGGCATTGCGGTTGTCGTCGCCCATCGGCCGAGCGCCATCCGCGCCGTCGATTTGGTGTTGGTGATGGAAGGTGGACGGCAGCGATCATTCGGTGCGCGTTCCAAAGTCCTGAAGGCCATCGAGTCTACACAGGATCACGTGGCAGAGCGCGCTGACATGGAGGATCCCGGTGTCCGGCATTCATCAGAACAATGACGTTTCGAGTCCATTCGCCGGCACCTGGTGGCGGGCCTTCTGGCGAGCGTGATCTTTGTGGGAGGAGCCGGAGCCTGGGCGACCTTCACGAATCTCTCCGGTGCGGTTGTAGCGTCCGGACACTTTGTCGTCGTTTCCTAGTGAGAAGATACAGCACCCGACTGGCGGGGTGGTCGGAGAAATCCTGGTGAACCCGGCATTTCGTACTACCTGGTGCGCCTGTCAGTTCCGATCTCGGCTCGCGCGAACGCGCTCCCTAACGTTCCATTGCTCGCAATGGGCAGTGCCGGCGCGACTCGGCAACACAGCCCCATGCCCGTTCTTCCGAGGGCGGCCCAACCAGGACGACCGGTTGCCAAGTTTTCCTGGACCGTTCTTTGAGTGTGAATGTTCGGGCGATTGCCTGGGGCGTGTCCCCGCCGCCTGCGAGCCCGCAACTGCTCAGCAGAAGGGCGAAGTGAACGAGAATGCATCCATTTCGTAAATGTATGCCTATCCAAGCAATCGATTTCTCCAATTGTCCGATGACGAATATGAACGACTCAGGCAGGGGCATCATTAGGAGTATTTTCAATGGCAAAGATTATCGAAGGTGGCCCGGGTTCCGAAACACTCCTCGGCACCGAGGGTGTTGACTGGATCGAGGGTTACCAGGGCGGTGACTGGCTTGACGGTCGTGGCGGCAACGACGAGATCTCGGGTGGCGCGGGCAGTGACCGAGCCATCGGCGGCAAGGGTAACGACCGCATCTTCGGCGGAGATGGCTGGGACGATCTCTCCGGCGACAACGGCCGCTTCAACGCGCGCGTCTCCGGTGAGGACAATGACAGGCTCAGCGGCGGACCCGGCCAGGATGTCCTCTACGTGGGTGACGGCCAGGACACGTTGACCGGGGGCAGCGACAGTGACACGTTCGTGTTCCAGTTCCACAATCCGGTGCCTGGGGTTGTCGGGTCGACGTCGGACATTACCACTATCACCGATTTCAACCCGGCGGAGGACAAGTTCGCCTTCGATGCGGTGGGCCTCTACAACGATGGTTTTGGCGCGAACTTCGTCAACAACGCCAGCATACAGTCCGGCTACCCGGTGAGCAGCTTCTACAGCGGTGCGGCCTCGGGTGCGAACGGCGAACACGTCGTGGTGATCACTGGCGAATCTTTCAACTCTGCTAATGAGGCGGCGAGTGCGATCTCCGGCGAGCACGCCGGCGACATCATTGTCTACCAAAGCAGCTACACCGACAAACTCGCAACTCTGGCCTATGTCACCGCCGACGGCAGCGCGCACGAGTTCGCCCACCTGGGCGGTGTGGTCACCGTGGCAGACCTGGGCCTGACCGCGTCCGACTTCACCTTCGTTTGATCCAGAAAACCCATACGGAACCGCGCCCGCCCCGCCCCCTTGGGCGGGCGCTTTCCCGTTTCCGCTACTTGCCATGGGCCGGGGCGCCCGGGAGCAGTCAGCGTGTACAGTGACGAAGCCCTGCGCGTCGCGCTGGTCGTGCACCGAAATCCCACTGAAGGTGTGGAGGCGGAAGCCTGTTCGGGCCCTTGCGGCCGACCACGATGAATCCCTTCCAAACCTTCAGCCGGACGGTGTTGTTGACGCGCT
>NZ_JAMYPB010000106.1:0-2763 GCF_040320135.1 Mesorhizobium sp. M0772
AGAAGCTGCCACACGACTACCGGGAAGCCTATCCTTCGCCCGACGAAACCGCCGCAATGAAAGCCATGAGCCGGTTCTTCAGAAACAATGGAATCATTCTGCCCGTGGGTGCCTCGGCTTGCTTGTCGACGGCTATGTCTGACGCCGACATCGATAAAATCGCAAGCGTTTTTGAGCGGTTCCTGGCGGTGTCCGTTTCGCACGGGGAGGCGCGATAAGGATATTTCTACCTTTCGAAAGGAACTACCGTGGCGGAACGTGTCGTTTGCGCACTCCAACGTCATGGGCGTGGACACCATCTTTGCTCAAAGTCTTCCGTCAGCCGTAATCCTCGCGGCCGAGAAGATCGGCGTCCGGCAGGTCGCCTATCGACAGGAAAATATGGGTGGGGCCATGGCAGCGGGATCAGGCAGACAGGAACTCGACCACATCGCATTGTTCCAGGCCTGTGCCAAATGGGTTCGGCGGGTGGTCGTTGCCGAACGTGTCGACGACTACATCAACGCGGCCTTTGCGTCAGCGGCGTCGGGGCGGCCCGGTCCGGCGGTGCTACTGCCAGCCATGCGACATGCCAATCCTGGCCAATGGCCGTTGGACCGCATGCATCCTGACGCCTCGACATCGAGGAGGCTGCTAGGGCCATAGCGCAGGCCCGCGCACCTGTTGTTCTGGCTGGCGGTGGCGTTCACGCGGCGGCGGAGCGGCGGAACTCGCCCAGCTTCAGGAAGTAGCATCCCTTCTCGTATTCACTGGGTGAAGGCGCGGTGGATGAACATCATCCTTTTGTCCGCCGGTGTCCCTGGGGTCACTTGTTGGCCCCGGGCCCTCTGTCGCCACAGTCGGGGGCCTTCTCGATGAGGCCAATCTCGTCCTGCTTGTCGGCACGCGCGCCAATCAGAATGGGGACGGACAACTGGCGGCTCATTCCACGACAGCCAAGATCGTGCATATCGACATCGATCCCTGCGAGATCGGGCGGACCTATGAGCCCTTGCGTCTTGTAGGCTCGGCGGCTGAAACGCTCCGCGCACTGCACAAGACGCTGCAAGGGCAGTCGCTGAGCCTTCCGCCAGCAGGCCAGGTTGGCCTGGAAGCAAGGATTGCTGTTGCTTGAGTGCTTTCGAGGAGGATCGGTACTGGGTAGCGCGTCGAGACGGCGCCCCTATCCGACCCGAATATGTCATGCGCGAGCTTCAGTCCGGCTGACGCCCGAGACGACAGTTGTGACGGACACCAACTATTCGTCATTTTGGCTAACTGGGCAACTCCGCAGTCTGAAGGCTGGGATGCGATTCATCATGCCGCGCGGTCCCGCGGGTCTTGGATGAGGGCTGCCGCTGGCAATCGGAGCAAAAGTTGCCCGTCCGGATCATCCGGTCGTCGCCATCGTTGGCGACGGCGGCTTCGCTCATAGCTGGGCAGAACTGGAGACGCTCGTCCGCTTTGGCATCGCGCTTACCCTTATCGTCCTCAACAACGGCATTCTCGGGTTGCCGGCTATCTGCATCGAGACGCGGCGGGCCAATGCGGCGATGAAGACGATGCCGAACAAAACGGATCGGAACGACGCCCGGGCGCTGGCGTAGATCATGCGCACCGGCTAGTATCGGCAGGTGCATGTGAAGAACCGGCAGTGCCGGCTCTGGAGATCCCTTCCTCGTCGCCCGCCGCACGGTGCTGAATGAAATGCGCACCATTGAGAACGTGATCCGGGCGATCCTGCGGGAGGCCGGCATCAAGCTGGGCAGGCCGTCGCGAACCGCCTTCGCCGGTCGTGTGCGCGAGTTGGCCGGCACAGATCCGGTTGTAATGCCGCTGGTCGAGCCGCTGCTAATAACGATCCTGGCCACAATGCTGGGAGAGTTCGTCCGCCTGACGAAGCAGGTTCTCGGTCTGGCTCGCAAGGAAGAGGTCTCTGGGCGGCTCATGAGCATTCAAGGTGTCGGCCGATCACCGCGCTCGCCTTCCGCGCCACGATCGACCGGCCGGACCGCTTTCGCTGCTCGCGGGATGTCGGCGCGCATCTGGGACTGACCCCGTCGCGCTACCAGTCCGGTGAGACCGATATCCAGGGCAAAGTCAGCCGCTGCGGGGACGAACTGGCCCGCACAGCGCTTTACGAAGCAAATCATACACTGCTCGTGCGCAGCAAGAAATGGTCGAGCCTGCGCGCGTGGGGCATGAACGTCGCCAAGCGGCGCGGTATGGCGCGAGCCCGTGTCGCGGTTGCCCGCAAGCTCGCCGTCATCCTACATCGCATGTGGGAGCGACGCGTCCGAGTTCCGCTTCGGCAAGGAACCTGGTCTCGTATCGGCATAAAATGGACAACGGACAAATGAAGAAAGAGTTTCGCCCACAAGGGGATCCTGGATCGTTTCCCGTGGGGACGATGGGCAAGGCGATCTCGTTAGCAGGCACGATCCTGGGGCGAACTTTCCCAAGATCGTTCAACACATTGAAACGCCTCGCTCTCCTGACCCCATATGTGGACGGCACCCTTCTCGCAAGATTGTTGAGTAACGATTTGATGGATCGCTTGCGATCATATGTCCGGCCTTTATGTGGCGGTCGCACGTGACTGCTGGCCAAGATTGCAAATTCCGACGATTAACCGGACACCGTTCCGATCAAAAACCGGACGCGATTCCGAGAATTAACCGGACGCCATTCCGATTAAATACCGGACAGTTTTAAAGCCTAGATAGTGCCTTTGGGTCAGCAACCTGCGCATGCATTCCCTCGACGGTAGAGGAGAGGTGCATG
>NZ_JAMYPB010000107.1:0-2749 GCF_040320135.1 Mesorhizobium sp. M0772
CTAACCACTTGGCTGTATCCTCTCGCTTCTCACTTTTATTACAAGCAAAGACATGACCTCTTCTGAAACGTTGAACGCAGTCTTCGAACATATCGAGGCGAACCGCTCCCCGTTCCTCGACCGGCTGATCGATTACGTTCGGCATCCGAGCATCAGTGCGGAGAATGTCGGTATCGCCGAAGTCGGCGCGCTGCTGGTCGAGATGCTCAGCGGGATCGGGCTCGAGACCAGCCTGATGCCGACCGAAGAGCACCCGATGGTTGTCGCGCGCTGGGAGAAGGCGCCGGGTAAACCGAGGGTACTGCTCTACGGCCATTACGATGTGCAGCCCCCTGACCCGATCGAAAAGTGGCTCTCGCCGCCGTTTGAACCCACCATACGAGATGGTCGGCTTTTTGCCCGGGGCGCGGGCGACAACAAGGGTCAGCATTTCGCACAGATTCTGGCAATTGAGTCACACCTCAAGGTGCATGGCGCGCTGCCGTGCAACGTCATCTTGCTATTGGAAGGTGAAGAGGAGATTGGCAGCCCGCACATTGCCGATTTCGTGCGGACCAACAGGGATATCCTAAAGGCGGATCTTGCCGTCACAGCCGATGGTCCCCGTCATGCGAGCGGCGCACCTGTTATCAAGTTCGGATCGCGTGGCGAGCTGTCCTTTGAACTCCGTTGTCATCACGCTAGCCGCGATTTGCATTCGGGGAACTTCGGTGGCGTCGTGCCCAATCCGATTTGGACGTTGGTGCACCTGCTCAGCACCATGAAGAATGCCGACGGTGAAATCTCTATTGAAGGCTTCCACGATGATATTGAGCCTCCGTCAAAGGAGGATTTGGCTGCGGTCGAGCACCTGCCACTCGACATGGTGGCATTAATGCGAAATCTCGATCTTGCGCGACTTGACGCGCCGAAGGAAAGGCCTTTCTACGAGCGTCTCTGCTTCCGGCCCACACTGACGATCAATGGCTTTCATGGCGGCTATGGCGGGCCTGGTAGCATGAGCGTCCTGCCCAGCGAAGCCATGGTGAAATGTGACATAAGGCTCGTGGAGGCGCAGGATCCTCAAGACATCCTTCGCAAGGTAGCTGCCCATGTGGAAAAATACGCGCCCGATGTGGAGTTGGTGGTACAGGGGATTGGGATGTACCCCTCGAAAACGCCCATTGCCTCCCCTTTTACTGCGCCGCTGCGCCGTGCTTTCGTCGCTGCGCAAGGGCAGGAGCCTTTGCTGGTCCCGGCGGGCTTCGGCAGCCTGCCTAGCTATGTTTTCACCAAGATCCTTGGCTTTCCTGCCTTCGAAACGCCATACGCGAACCATGACGAAGCAAACCACGGGCCAAACGAAAATCTGGAACTCAGCTGCTTCTACAGCGGAATCCGCACAGGCGCGGCATTATTGTACGAGCTTGGCCTGTTGGAGCTTTCTGACCGCGAGGACAACGAAGTGCGCTCCGCATCCAGAGGCCGCTAGGTTAAAGGAATAGGAATCACCGGCAGATCCCCATCCCGGGAACTGCGAGCCAGCGGACCAAGCACGTGCGCCATTCGGTCCCTGCGACTCAATCCAGGCGGAGGGATAGGGCCGCAAAGCAGTCTTTTGCGCGCCGGCCGGTGGGCCAAGATGGAGCCATTGTAACTCAGTTATTGATCATCGCCGCCGCGGAGTCCTCAGGCTGTGCCGCGCCCGACACCGGCGACCGTAGTGGCCGTCGAGCGCCCCGTCGCCGATGTCGATCCGAAGCTCGGCCAGTCTCGCGGTGAGCTTCACTGCTTATTCCGCAGTGCCCACCTAGTTCGCACAGGAGTTCTTATCAGGCGGTCATGGCTGCCCCTTGTCGGATCTTCGACGATGTCGGACATAAGACATAGCGCCTCAGGGGATCACATTGTTATGAAACGATTTTCTCATTGGGCACGACTCCTGCGATGCTGTCAGCAAAACGCGCTGCGGCAAGGACTGAGGAGAAATCATGCCATGATCAAGCTCACCGAACATGCGGGCGCAGCGGCAAAAAAACAATGCTCTCCCGAGCCTAAGGAGAACCTTGAAATTGTTTTCCAGTCGAATGCCCCAGACGAGGATTCCTATCTTTGGCTCGAAGATCTAGAACGAGAACGGACACTTGCCTGGGCCGCCAGCCAGCCGGTTAGAACGCTGGGGCACTTCGGTGGAACACAGTCGATCGCGAGGCGACGCCCTGATAGCGATCTCCGACTGTCCCGACAAGGTTCCCGTGTTCATGCGTCGCTGTCAGTACCTCTACAGTTCTGGCAAGAAGGCCGGAAATCCGCGCGCACCGTGGGGCCGGCACCACCATTGCCGCTACGCCGATCCTGCTCGCCACCACGAAGCGGGCCGAACTCGTCCACCCGGGCCAGGCGCGAAAGACGGCCGCGAAGCTGCAGGCCTTTGGTTATCCCGCTTACTTCTAAGTGAGTACAGCTCGATGATTGCGAGCACGGCGCAAATAGAGTGTGCGCGGTCCCACGCACACTGCGCATGAGCGCTCCGCCAATCTGTCGCAACTCGAGCAAGACTTGTCGTAGTTCAGTGCATCATTTGTGAAGAGCAAGGAGACGATATCATGGCGAGAAACAAAATCCGGATCGCGCGGGGAGTAACAGCGGCCGTTGTCCTCATCGTGATGGGACAACAGGCCGTCGCGGCGGACCTTGCGCAAGCGGCGAGCGTCCCGCAGGCGGGAGCCTCGGTCACGGAAGCGCCAAGCCCTTGGCAGATCCGGCTGCG
>NZ_JAMYPB010000108.1:0-2468 GCF_040320135.1 Mesorhizobium sp. M0772
TCCGATTAAATACCGGACAGTTTTAAAGCCTAGATAGTGCCTTTGGGTCAGCAACCTGCGCATGCATTCCCTCGACGGTAGAGGAGAGGTGCATGCCGAAGAGAAGAAAGCTGACCATGAGACAATTGAGACAATTGCTACGACTAAGCGCGGACGGCATAAGCGTTCGTGACATTGCCACCATGCTTGGAATTGCCCGCAGCACGGTGCAGGACAACATAGAGAGAGCGACCGCCGCCGGTCTTTCCTGGCCGTTACCAGCGGAGCTGACCGACGATGTTCTCGAACATCGGCTCTTCTCCCGACAGGGCGTCAAACAAGGACTGCGCCGGCGCGCCGAGCCCGACTGGGGCGCGCTGGCGGTCGAGCTGAAGAAGCCGGGCGTGACGCTGTTGATCCTGTGGGAGGAGTATCGGGCCGTTCATCCTGACGGTTGCGCTTACAGCAGGTTCTGTGATCTCTTTAAAGGCTTCGAGCGGCGGCTGACGCCGACGATGCGCCAGGTGCATGTCGCTGGCGACAAGGTGTTCGTCGACTATTCCGGCAAGAAGCTGCCGATCGTAGACCGCAAGACCGGCGAGATCCGCGGCGCGTCGAGCTACACCTTCGCCGAGGCGACCTGGAGCCAGACCTTGCCGGACTGGATTGGCTCGCATGTGCGCATGTTCCGCTTTTTTGACGGCGTCCCACGCCTGATTGTTCCCGACAATCTGAAGTCCGGCGTGAATCGGTCGAGCTTCTACGACCCCGACATCAACCGCAGCTTCGGCAGGATGGCGTCGCACTACGGCGTCGGCGTTCTGCCGGCGCGACCGAAGCGGCCGAAGGATAAAGCCAAGGTCGAAAGCGGCGTCCGTTTCGCGCAGAGCTGCATTCTCGGCCGGCTGCGTAACACACGTTTTTTTCCCTGGACGAAAGCCAATGCCGCTATCCGGGAGGCTGTCGAGCGGATCAACACCCACGTCATGCGCCAACTGGGCCAATGCCGTCGCGACCTGTTCGAGACGATGGAACGACCAGCGCTCGCCACGCTGCCGGCCGAGGAATACGAGTTCGCCGAGTGGCGGCTGGCTCGTGTATCGACCGACTATCATGTCGAGTTCGAGCGCTATTTCTACTCCGTGCCACACGGCCTCATCCGAGAGCAGGTGGATGTCCGGGCAACGAGCCGAACGATCGAGGTCTTCTTCAAGGGCAAACGCGTCGCTGTCCATCAGCGTCGCTATGGTGGGGCCCGTTTCGGAACCGATCCGGACCACATGCCCAGTTCGCACCGCCGCTACGCGGAATGGTCGCCCGAGCGCTTCCGGCGCTGGGCCCGCTCGATCGGTCCACAGACCGAGGGGCTCGTGATCGCCATCCTTGCCAGCCGGCCGCATCCGGAACAGGGCTTTAGAACATGCCTCGGCATTCTCAAGCTCTACCAGGCGATCGACACGGCGCAGGCGGAAGCCGTGTCAGCCCGCGCGCTCGAGATCGGTGGCCTGAACTGCAAAAGCATCACCGCTCTCATCAAAACCCACAAGGCGTCCAGGCACACCGCCGAACCTGCCGCCGTCGGCGAGCACGCCAATCTTCGTGGCCCCGGCTACTTTCATTAAGGAGACAATCAACGATGCTTATCAACCCCACCATCGACATGCTGCGCGAACTCGGTCTTTCCGGCATGGCATGCGCTTTCCAGGAACTGGAGGCGCAACCGGAGGCACGAGCTCTCGAGCACGGCGAATGGCTTGCCCTCCTGCTCGAACGGGAGGCGACGGCGCGCCGGCAGAAGCGCTTCGAGGCCAGAGCGCGAGCCGCCAGACTCCGTCATGACGCCCAGATCGAAAACGCCGATTTCCGCGCAACTCGCGGTCTCGATCGCAATCTCTTCATGAAGCTGACGACATGCGACTGGATCAGACAGCGCCATAGCTTGCTCATGATCGGACCAGCCGGCGTCGGAAAGAGCTGGCTGGCCTGCGCGCTCGGCCACAAGGCATGCCGTGAGGATCTTTCGGTCGCATACCACCGTGTACCGCGCCTCTTCGCAACGCTCGCCCTTGCCCGCGGAGACGGCCGTTACGCGAAGCTGCTCAAGAGCCTGGCCAAAACGGATTTGCTTATTCTTGATGATTGGGGGCCTGAGAAGCTCAACGACGAACAACGCCGCGATCTCCTGGAAATCGTCGAGGATCGCTACGAGAAGCGTTCCACCATCCTCACAAGTCAAATTCCCGTGGATCACTGGTATGACATGATCGGAAATCCGACCATCGCCGATGCCGTTCTCGATCGCCTTGTTCACAACGCCTATCGCATCGAACTCTCCGGCGAAAGCATGCGCAAACACAGGGTCCTGCCAGTCGCAGACGCAACTGCCGCTTGACCGGAAACGACTTCGTCGACAAATATCAAAAATGACCCTGAGGCGCTCTAAGCCGTCCGGCTTCGCCTCGGAATCGCGTCCGGTATCTATCGGAATA
>NZ_JAMYPB010000109.1:0-1960 GCF_040320135.1 Mesorhizobium sp. M0772
TCCCCCTTGTGGGGAGGGTCGATCGCGGAGCGGAGCAGGGTGGGGGTCCTCGCCAACCGTCGTCGGCGCTCACCCCCCACCCCGTCTCGCCATCTCCGCTTCGCTCCGATTGCGCGCCGACCCTCCCCACAAGGGGGAGGGTGAAGTAGCTCAGCTCGCCAGCCGGCTCACCATCTCGTGCTGCGCATAAGCGCGCCCAAAACGATTGGCGAGAAACGCATCCAGCGCGATGTCTTCCTGCTTGACGAAACCGGTCGCCGGCAAGGTGCCGTCGGCGAGCATGTCGAGCACGGCGCAGATGCCGGACGCGGTGGTGATCTGGATTGCGCTGCGCACCTGGCTGCCAATGCGCTGCGAATAGATTTTGTTGGCGTAGGTTTCCTGCAGCAGGCGGCCATTGCGGCGGCCCGAGACGGTGACGAAGACGATGACCACGTCCTGCAGCGTTGCCGGCAGGGCGCTCTCGAAGATATCCTTCAGCACGTCGCGGCGGTGGCGCAGGCCGAGATCGTTGAGCAGCGCCTTCATGATCGCCGCATGGCCGGGATAACGGATGGTGCGGTAGTTCAGTGTGCGCACCTTGCCCTTCAGCGTCTCGGCCAGGGTGCCGAGCCCACCGGAGGTGTTGAAGGCCTCATAGGTGACGCCGTCGAGCGAGAACTCTTCGCGCTCCTCCAGCGGCGGCACTTCGATCAGCTCGCCCTCGACGATCGCCTCGCAGGGTTCGCAATATTCGTTGATGACGCCGTCGGTGCTCCATGTCAGATTGTAGTTCAGCGCATTGGACGGGTATTGCGGCAGCGCGCCGACGCGCATGCGAACGCTTTCCAGCGTGTCGAAGCGGCTGGCGAGATCATTGGCGACGATCGAGATGAAGCCCGGCGCAAGGCCGCATTGCGGAATGAACGCGCTCTTGCCCGAACGCGCCAGTTCCTTGACGCGGCGGGTGGAGACGACGTCCTCGGTCAAATCGAGATAGTGTACGCCGGTGGCGGCCGCGGCCTCGGCGATGCGAGTGGTCAAATGGAAGGGGGCGGCGCTCAGCACGGCGAAGGCGCCGGCAAGGGCGGCCTCGAGTGCGCCCAGCGCTGCGATATCGAGCTCCAGCCCCTCGACGCCGGCGGGAAGTTCGGCCGCGGCAAGCTGCGCCGCCGCGCGGTCGACGACCGTAACGCGGTAGTCGCCGCTGTCGGCGAGCATGCCTGCAATGGTCGAGCCGATCTTGCCGGCGCCGACGACGATGATTTTCTTCATGACCTTGCCCCTCGTGAAACTCTTTGGCCCAGACCGCCGCGCGGTGAACACTATGCCTTCAAGAATCGCAGCTTGCCTGCCGAAAGGAAGCGTGAAACTGTTCGAAACGAACCCCACAATTGATCAATACGCCGATAAAGTTCGTCGAAATGCTCACTGACGCCGAACAAAAACTGCTTTCCTTGCTGCGCGCCAATGCCCGCGCATCGACCACTGAGCTGGCGCGCCAGCTAGGCGTTTCGCGCACGACGGTGCAGAGCCGGATCGAGCGGCTGGAACAGCGCGGCATTATCACCGGCTATGGCGTGCGGATGGCGCCGGACTACGAGCAGGGGCTTGTGCGGGCGCATGTGCTGCTCACCGTCACGCCCAAGCTCGCCGACAAGGTGGTGCGGGCGCTGCAGGCGCTGCCGCCGGTACGGACGCTGCACTCGGTGAGCGGCAATTTCGACATGATCGTCATCGTCGACGCGCCGTCGATCAGGGATCTGGATGCGTTGCTGGACGAGATCGGGGCGATGGACGGGGTCGAGCGGACGTCGTCGTCGATTATTTTGTCGACACGGATCGATCGGTAGGTGGAACGCATGAGCCGCTAATCTCCCCCGTGCGGGCATAGGCGCTAAGATAGCTTTGGCATGGACTGAAACTTGCGCTTTCGTGGTGGTTCGCGCCAGCGATATCGCAAGGCATGGAGATTTTGGCG
>NZ_JAMYPB010000110.1:0-1787 GCF_040320135.1 Mesorhizobium sp. M0772
GGGCGGAACGAACGTCCATGTTGTGGTGGAGGAGTGTCCAGAGCAGTGCGAGGCAGGTGAGGTGGATGGGGCGACTGGGGAGTGGCATCTTCTGGTCGTTTCGGCGCGAAGTGCGGCGGCGCTCGGCGTCGCACTCGGCCGGCTTGCTGCGCATCTGGGTTCGCGCCGTCCGCGTCTGAGCGATGTGGCCTATACCCTCCAGGTCGGCCGCAAGGAGTTTGAGCACCGCTTCGCACTCATGTGCCAGACGGTGGAGGATGCCGTCGCAGGGCTGTCGTCCGGGGTGGGGCTTGAGGCGGCGCCCGGTCCCTCACAGGCTGATGTAACGATAGCGGTCGACCGCGAGCGGTTGCAGTTGCAGAAGACCGGAAGCGGATCGGGCGAGGGGCCGGAGAGCGCAGCGGACGGCGGCGGCGAGGCCGATCTACTCGCAAGGGTCGGCAGATTGTGGCTGCGGGGTGCGCAGATTGATTGGGGTGGCCTGCATGCTGGGCGGGAGCGCGGGCGAGTGCCGCTGCCGAGCTATCCGTTCGAGCGCCAGCGCTATTGGATCGAGACGCGGGGACGTGCCGGTGTGTCGGGGTCGATCGCTTCATCGGTGGAGGGATTGCTCGCGGCCGAACTGCCGCTCCGCAAGGATATCGCGGACTGGTTCTGGACGCCTTCCTGGACGCGGGCTTTCGCGCCCGCGGCACGGCCGGAGGGCGGTAATTGGCTGGTGCTGGGGGCCGACGATGCGCTGAGCGAGGGCCTGTCGCGCCGGCTTGCGGCGTGCGGCGTGCATGTGGTGCGCGGGGTGCCAAGTCAGGAGTTCGTGCGGTTCGACGAGGACCGCTACGGGCTGCGGCCTGGCGAGCGTGGCGACTATGGTCGGCTGCTCGCCGAGGTGGAGGCTGCGGGCAGGATGGTCGACACGGTGGTGCATCTGGGGCTTGCCGAACCGGCGAAGGCATGGCGGGAGCGTGGTCTGGAGCCGGCGCGGGCTTCGCTCGACATCGGCTTCCATCCGCTGGTGGCGCTGGCGCAAGCGCTCGGCGAGATGCCGGGTCGGTCGCGGCGTATCCTCGTGGTGACGAGCGAGTTGGCGGACGTTTCGAGCGGGGATGCGCTATGTGCGCCGAAGGCCCTTGCGATAGGGCCCTGTCTTGTGGTGCCGCAGGAGTATCAGCACCTGACGTGCCGGATCGTGGACGTGGCGGCGGACGTGGTCGTTGCGGCGCAGGCCGACGGGCTTGACCGCTTGGTGGCCGAACTCAGCCGCACGAGCGACGTAGCGGTGGTTGCGCTGCGTGGCGCCGACCGTTGGGCCGAGGACGTTACGCCGGTGCGCCTCCAGGCCGGCGCGGCGCCGGGTCCGGGATGGTTGCGGCCGGGCGGCGTCTATCTGGTGACAGGAGGGCTCGGCGGCATCGGCCTTGCGGTGGCCGAGTATCTTCACAGCAGCGTCGGCGCGTCACTGGTCTTAATTGGCCGGCAGGTGGGCGCGCAGAACGACCGGGTTGCGGCGCTGCAGCGGCAGGGAGCGGACGTGCTGGTGCTGTCGGCCGATGTCGGCGATGCGGCACAGATGGAGCGGGTCGTGGAGGCAGCGATCGCGCGGTTCGGGGCGCTGCATGGCGTGTTCCACGCAGCGGGGGTGCCGCCGTCGGGGCTGATCCAGAACAAAACGGCGGCCCTTGCCGAGGCGGTGATGCGGCCCAAGCTCGCCGGCGTGCTGGCGCTGCAGCAGGCGTTGACGGGCAGATCGCTGGACTTTCTGTGCCTGTTCTCCTCGATCAGTTCGCGCA
>NZ_JAMYPB010000111.1:0-1777 GCF_040320135.1 Mesorhizobium sp. M0772
GTGCTTCAGGCTGTGCATCAGCGCTGTCGGCGCGCTTTGCGGATCGCTGGTCAGGAACACGGCGGTGCCGGACACCAGCTGCGGCTTCTTCTTCAGCAGATTGCCGGCGAGGAAATCGAGCGGGATTTCGTTGCGCCGGGTCTTGTCGAACAGATAGCGGCTGCCGCGCACCCAGGTCCACATCGCCAGAACGATGGTGAAGGCCACCGCAAGCGACGCCCAGCCGCCCTCGAACACCTTCACGATGTTGGAGGCGAAGAAGCCGATGTCGATGAAGCCGAACAGCGCCGTCATGGCGACCGCCACCCACAGCCGCCATTTCCAGATGCGGGTCATGACGACGAACAGCAGCACCGTCGTCACCAACATGTTGCCGGTCACCGAGATGCCATAGGCGGAGGCGAGCTTGCTCGATTCGCCGAAACCGACGACCAGCAACATCACCGCCAACGCCAGCAAAACATTGACGCGCGGCATGTAGATCTGGCCCGACTGCCGTTCCGACGTGTGCAGGATTTCGAGGCGCGGCAGCATATTGAGCTGCACCGCCTGCCTGGTCAGCGAGAAGGCGCCCGATATGACCGCCTGGCTGGCGATGACCGTCGCCGCGGTTGCCAATACCACCATCGGGATCAGCGTCCAGCCTTCGTTCATCTCGAAGAATGGATGGCCGACGTGACCGTTCTTCGCCAGCACGAAAGCGCCCTGCCCGGCATAGTTTAGCAGCAGGCAGGGAAACACGATGGCCAGCCAGGCGAGCACGATGGGCTTGCGGCCGAAATGGCCGAGATCGGCATAAAGCGCTTCGGCGCCGGTGACGGCGAGGAAGATGGCGCCGATGGTGACGAAGGCGACATCGGGCGAATTGATCAGGAAGGCGACGATGTAGTGCGGGCTGACCGCCCACAGGATTTCGGGATCGGCGATGATGTGGTTCAAGCCCGAAAGACCGATAGCCAGGAACCAGACCGCCGTGATCGGCCCGAAGATCAGCGCCACACCGCCGGTCCCGAAGCGCTGCACCGAAAACAGGATCGCAAGGATGACCAGCGTCAGCGGCACGACGTAGGGCTGGAAGGTCGGGGTAACGACATTCATGCCTTCAACCGCCGAAAGCACCGAGATTGCCGGCGTGATGACGGCGTCACCGAAGAACAATGACGCGCCGACAATACCGATGGCCAGGATGATCGCCGAGCGGGTCGGGAAACTGCCGCGCGCCAGCGCCATCAGCGACAGCACGCCGCCCTCGCCTCGGTTGTCGGCTCTGAGCACAAACATGATGTATTTGATGGTGACGATAATCGTCAACGACCAGATGATCAGCGACAGCACGCCCAGAATATCGCCGCGCTCGGCGATTTCGCCGCCGGAGGACGCAACAAGCGCTTCCCGGAAGGCGTAGATCGGGCTGGTGCCGATGTCGCCATAGACCACGCCGAGCGCGCCCAGCATCAGAACTTTGGTGCTGTGCTGTTCGATTTCGGGATGGCTCGATTGTTCGACGGGTTCTGCCTCAATACCAGCATTGGTAAGGGCCATGGACGACACTCCGATAAGCGCGCGGTGCTCTACGCTTGCTGCGATGCAATATCAAGTGCCGTGACGGTAGGGCTACCATGTTCCCAGCGCAGGGCTTGCCCCGCAATGACCGGTGCGTGGCGTCAAAGGCTGCCGGAACCTAGATCGCCACCTGCGTGCCGATCTCGACCACACGTCCGGTCGGGATCTGGAAATACTCCGTCGCATCGGCCGCCGAGCGGGCGAGCCCGATGAA
>NZ_JAMYPB010000112.1:0-1496 GCF_040320135.1 Mesorhizobium sp. M0772
GGAAACGACTTCGTCGACAAATATCAAAAATGACCCTGAGGCGCTCTAAGCCGTCCGGCTTCGCCTCGGAATCGCGTCCGGTATCTATCGGAATAGGCGTCCGGTTTCGTTTCGGAATCACTGTATCGGGGAGATGTCCATGCCGCGCCAGCCCACGACATACCACTTCGATCTGTTCTCGAAGCCGAACGACGCCGACACGGACGCCGCAATGGCAGGCGCTGCCGGCCGAGGCGCGCGGATCAGTGACGAAGCTGATGGTCAGCCTGATGCTCGGACACGTCGACGGCGAGCGTGCCGCAAAACGGGAGGGCGCGGATCATGATGCATGAGAAGATTGGGCCGCATCATCTGGAGCGCAAAGCGATCCTGTGTGTGCGGCAGTCGTCAGCCCATCAGATCCTGCACAATCGTGAGAGCAGCATGCTTCAATATGCGATGCGCGACCGACTGACGGTCCTTGGCTGGTCTCGGGTAGAGACGATCGATGACGATTTCGGCCGTTTCGCCGCCGGCGGCGTGGTACGCGCCGGCTTCGATCGGATGGTCGCCGAGGTCTGTCTCGGCAAGGTCGGGGCTGTTGCGGCACGGGAGGTGTCGCGGTTTGCCCGCAACAGCCGCGACTGGCAGCAGCTTATCGAGATGTGTCGTGTCGTCGATACCGTCCTAATCGACCAGGAGACAGTCTATGCGCCGCGTCAGGGCAATGATCGGCTGCTGCTTTGGTGATCGGGCATGGCAATCGCTGGACACGGGAGCGGGTCACCGCACACAGATCGCATCACAAGATCCCGGTCTTCCGGCCCGAGCCATGGCTCAACCTGAACAAGGCGGCGCGCCTCCTCGGCGTTGCACCGAAGACCCTCAGACACGCCGTCGAAGCAGGCGAGATCGAAGGCATTCATCCTCTACCGGATGGACCGTGGATCTTCAGCCGATCAGAACTTGGAAAGCCGCGAGCCCAGCAGATTCGCGCGCTTAATGCAGGACCATATCGGGATGGTCCTCATGCGGGCCTTGATAGAGGTGGTCGACACGCTGGGTATTGCCGATTAGCGAGGCCCGCCGCTTCAGGCCATGCACCATGTAGCCCTTCGACAGCAAAAGTTCGGCAAGCAACGCGCCCTGCCCTGACGAGGCGTAGGCAGCTTTCGGTATTGGGGAAGATGCGCACGACATAGGTGCGCCGGCGGATTTCCTCGTTGAGCCGTTCCAGCATATTGGTGGACTTCAGGTGCTTGTGGTGCTGACGCGGCAGGCAAAAGAAGGTCAGCGTGTATTCGATGGTCTCCTCCACCCACGTCGTCAGTCGTGGATAGCGGCCCGACCATTTGGACAGCCACGCGGCGAGATCGGCCTTGGCCTCTGCGAGATCGCGCCGGTCGTAGAGCCAGCGCAATCCCTGCAGGCAGTCGTCGCCGTGCTTCCTCGGCAGATGATCGAGCGCGTTCCTGAGGAAGTGCACGTAGCAGCGTTGCCAGGCGGCTTCGGGGATC
>NZ_JAMYPB010000113.1:0-1435 GCF_040320135.1 Mesorhizobium sp. M0772
CGATATGTTCGAAGACTGCGTTCAACGTTTCAGAAGAGGTCATGTCTTTGCTTGTAATAAAAGTGAGAAGCGAGAGGATACAGCCAAGTGGTTAGTAGCAGGCGGCTGCCACAAGATGATTCTTCGTGCCGGCGCGAAGACTCGGTGAGGCGCACGGTGTGATCGTCCCACCACGCACTGCGACTGATTCACCACCCGTACATTCCTATCCTCCCCAATTGCTCTAGCTCCGTTCTCGCCGCATTTACAGGTACGTCAGGTCGCGGGCGAGCCCCGCCATTTTTGCGCAGAACCCGATAAGCCCTTGTGCCCCGGTCAATGTGGCTCCGCCTGCAGAACGGATCGAATGGTGATTGCGGTCGCATCGACCTCGTCGTCGCTGACGAGATAGTGGAGGACGGCGCGAACGACGCCTTCGCGGAGCGTGCCCATCCGCACGCCCTGCTGCGATAGCGCTGACAGGAATTCCGGGGTCGACAGATCGTCCCGTTCAAGCCGGAAGAACACCATGTTCGTATCGATGACGGGGGGCTCGAGGCGGATGCCGGGAATGGCGCCGATTTTCTCCGCCAGCAACTGCGCGCGCCGGTGGTCTTCGATCAGCCGGTCCACCATGGTTTCAAGGGCCACGATACCTGCGCTAGCCATAAATCCGGCTTGGCGAAGTCCGCCCCCCAAGAGCTTCCGATAGCGTCTCACCCGGTCGATGAAGGGCCGTGTTCCGCACACCATGGAGCCGTATGGAGCGGCGAGTCCTTTCGACAGGCTGAACATGATCGAGTCGAAATCCTTCGCCATCTCCGCCGGTGTCCTCTTCGATGCGATAGCCGCATTGAAGATGCGGGCGCCATCGAGATGCAGTGGCAGGCCGTGCTCGTCGGCAAGTTCGCGCACTTCCTTAATATAGGACTCAGGTAGGACACGCCCGCCGCGTTGACAGTGCGGATTCTCCAGCACGATGACCCCTGGCGGCGCGCATTGGTAATCAATCTTGTCGCGGATCGCCGAGCGCAGGTTATCCAGCGACAGCCGTCCGTCGGTTTCTGTTGGCACGGGGTGCAGGACGAGCCCCCCCACCACCGAAACGCTGCCGGCTTCGAAGTCGTAGAGATCGGAGCGATCGCCAACGATCACCTCGTGGCCGCGGGGACAATGCGCGAGCAACGCAGTAAGGTTCCCCTGGCATCCGCTCGATAGGAGAGCCGAGTCTTCCTTGCCCAACATTTCGGCTGCCAATGCTTCAAGGCGGGTTAACGTCGGGTCTTCACCGTAACCGGCATCGCCGACTTCCGCGTTAAACATCGCGTGCCGCATCTCTTGGGTGGGAAGGGTTACGGTATCGCTGAGCAAATCTATCATAATTCTCTCCCAGAAGTGGCGTTGCCTATCTTTTGCAAAACGGACCCTCGGCGCCGTTCCGCCTCGATCCAGCAAT
>NZ_JAMYPB010000114.1:0-1332 GCF_040320135.1 Mesorhizobium sp. M0772
AAACTGCTTCGCCGCCAGCGGCGCACCGCCCTCGTTCGTGAGGCGTATATAGTCGCCACCAACCAGAACTGTCAACAGTCATCGACGATGTTTTTTCGATTTCTCGTGGAGATATCCACGGGGCGGAAATTCGTGAGCTGGCTTGGCTGAAATTGTGAGTGGCGTTCCGCCGCGGTTCACTCTTCCAACAAGCCCCCACCCCTCGACGGCAGATGCGTACCATCGGCCTGAGAATCGCCTCCTGGCGAGTGTCGATCCCCACGCCAGCCTGAGCAGTGCTTCAGAGCCGGCCTTCCAGCAATTCCGCCGTGATGTTCCGGCCCGCGAAAAAGACACCCAGGATCACGACCCGATCGGCATCGACTGCGAAAGCAATGCTGAGGGCACGCCGGTAGCCGATAACCCGCGGACCAGGCATGATCTCGACCCGCTCTGTGCCGCACTGTGGAAAAGTGGACACGCTCAGGAAATGGTCGCGATGCCGACAACGAAATTCCAAGCGATCGCCGGCGACGCACGGGTCGGCTATGTCGTCATAGAGCTGGTCGAGTTCAGTTTCCGCCTTGGGGTGGAAGACAATGCGGTACTCCATTGCCTATTTGGCTTTCGCCTGCTTCGCGTGATGACGCGCCTCGAGCCGCGAAAAAACTGTCTCGACAGGGATGCCCTTAGTTTAGCCGGATCCTGCCGGAGCTCGGTCAGGCGCGCCGGAACCTCCTCTCGCAGCCATCTTTCCCGCTCCGCCTCGAAATCCTCGAGCATACGCAGGCCGGCGCGAACAACCTCACTGGCATTGTTGTAGCGGCCTGATTCGAGCTGCTTCCTGGTAAAGCTCTCATAGTGGTCGTTCAGAGCGTAGTCGGGCACGGCAACCTCCTGGAAGATTATGGCGCCGATCAAAGCCCGGTAACAATAGATAGCAATGATTGGAAGCGCACGATCACGGTTCGTTTTCAAAGATCTGATGGCGAGAGAATGGTTCGTCGCCTGGTTTTGCAGGATCCAAAGCGTCCGGTCACCATCGCGCCGGCGCGTGGCGGTTGCCGCGCTGACAGAGCCGGGAGCCAACCGGCTTCGCGTGGGCAAAGGTGCCGAATACAAAAGGCCTGCGAGCTGCGGGCGGTTGGGGGGTCATGATTTGGCTTTTCTGTCCCACGGCGTCGGCTTCGCCTGCTTCCGACCCCTGGTGCAGGTTAAAATCGCCATCGAGCACGGTCCGAACGCAAAAAGCCCGCGTGAAGCGGGCTTTTTTGTTGGTTGCGGGGACAGGATTTGAACCTGTGACCTTCAGGTTATGAGCCTGACGAGCTACCGGGCTGCTCCACCCCGCGT
>NZ_JAMYPB010000115.1:0-1268 GCF_040320135.1 Mesorhizobium sp. M0772
ATAGGCAACGACAAAGACGCGTTGTGTTCGACGCTATCTTACAAGCTTGGCCTGGAGGGGCCGAGCGTGGCGGTCCAGACCTTCTGCTCCACCTCGCTAGTGGCGGTCCACCTGGCCTGCCAGAGTCTCTTGACGATGGAATGCGATCTGGCCCTCGCTGGAGGCGTTGCGGTGCAGGTGCCGCAGGGCCGGGGCTACCGGTTCCAAGAAGGCGGTATTTTGTCGCGCGACGGCCATTGCCGGACGTTCGATGCGCGCGCCGGCGGCAGCGTCATGGGGAGTGGCGTCGGCCTCGTCGTCCTGAAGCGGCTCGACGAGGCACTCGCCGACGGCGATCTCGTGCGAGCCGTGATCCGCGGCTCGGCGGTCAACAACGACGGCGCAACGCGGGCCGGTTACACTGCGCCTTCGGTGGACGGCCAAGCCGCGGTGATCGCCGAGGCGTTGGCCAACGCCGGCGTTCCGGCGCACAGCATCGGCTACCTCGAAGCGCACGGCACGGCGACGCCGCTCGGCGATGCGGTGGAGCTTGCCGCGACGATCAAGGCGTTTGGCGGGCGGCAGGAGCGGCGCGGCTGGTGCGCGATCGGCTCGCTGAAGCCCAACGTCGGGCATCTGGATCGCGCGGCGGGGATCGCCGGCCTCATCAAGGTAGTCGAGGCGCTGCAGCATCGCCAGTTGCCGCCGCAGATCGACTACGAGGTGCCGAGCGAGGCAGTCGATTTGTCGGCAAGCCCGTTCTACGTGACGCGGGAGGCGCGTCCTTGGCCGGCGGGCGAGGCGCCGCGGCGGGCGGGGGTCAGCTCATTTGGGCTCGGCGGCACGAACGCCCACGTGGTGCTGGAGGAGGCGCCGCCGCAACTCGCCTCGCCGCCGGCCCGGCCGCACGAACTAGTGCTCCTTTCGGCGAAGACGCCGGCCGCGCTCGAACGGGCGACGACACGCCTGGCGCAGCACCTTGAAGCGACGCCGGAACTCAACCTCGGCGACGTCGCCTTTACGCTCCAGGCAGGTCGCCGCGCCTTCAACCACCGGCGGATGGTGGTGGCCCACAACCCGGCCGACGCCGCTGCGGCGCTGTCAGGTCCCGATCGGAGCCGGGTCTTCACTTTGGAGCAGGCGCGTCGCGGCCGGCCCGTAGCCTTCATGTTCCCGGGCCTTGGCGACCACTATCCTGGTATGGCGGGCGACCTCTATCGCAGCGAGCCCGCCTTCCGCACTCCATTCGACCGCTGCGCAGACATCATCAGCGCCAACACCGGCGAGGA
>NZ_JAMYPB010000116.1:0-1102 GCF_040320135.1 Mesorhizobium sp. M0772
CAGGCCGTCGCGGCGGACCTTGCGCAAGCGGCGAGCGTCCCGCAGGCGGGAGCCTCGGTCACGGAAGCGCCAAGCCCTTGGCAGATCCGGCTGCGTGCGTTGGGGGTCATCACTGAGGATTCGGGTCACGTCAATGCGGTGCCCGGCTCCGGCCTTTCATATTCGAACACTGTGACGCCGGAACTTGATATCTCCTATTACTTCACGGACAACATCGCCACGGAGCTTATCCTCGGCACCACCTATGCCAACATTGAGGGCCAAGGAGCGATCGGCGCGCTGGGCAATGTCGGCAAGGTTTGGCTGCTGCCGCCCACGCTCACATTGCAGTATCATTTTACCAATTTCGGCGCTTTCAAGCCCTATGTCGGCGCCGGCGTGAACTACACGATTTTCTATAACCAGGATGCCGGCAGCGCCAACACTCTCAAGGTTAATAACACGTTCGGCACCGCGCTGCAGGTCGGGTTCGACTACATGGTGGATCAGCACTGGGGCGTTAACTTCGACGTGAAGAAGCTTTTCCTGAAGCCAGACTTCGACGTCACGGTGGACGGCGCGAAGCTGACGGGAAAGGCCGCTCTCGATCCCTGGTTGATAGGCGCAGGTGTCACCTACCGGTTCTGACAACGGGAGGCGAATCCCGGTTGTTGAAGCCCCGACCACGAAGTAGCACTGGTTGGACAGCCGATACGAAAAACGAAGGGCGCCTCGTGCGCCCTTATGCCCTGCAAGGCCGTGACGCTCATCAAAGGTGAGATCAGACAGACGTGTCTTCACTTCTAGTGCAGCAACATTCAACGGCAGCACCGGCAAGCCCGATCCGATTGCTTTCGGCTCGCCGGCTGATAGTGAAGATTGACTCGGCACTGATCGCCGATGCCGAAACCGGAAAGATACGCGGTCCTTGGCTTGAGACGCTAGTAGAGGATGTGGTCCGATTTTTCGCACGCGGGCAGCAGGTGATCATCGTCACTTCTGGTGCTTTCGCGGTCGGCTCAAGTCACTTCAATCATCTGGACAGATCCCTGCGAGTTGAAGAGAAGCAAACGGCCGCCGCTATCAGTCAGTTTCAACTCATGCGTGCCTATGAACAGAGTTT
>NZ_JAMYPB010000117.1:0-988 GCF_040320135.1 Mesorhizobium sp. M0772
TTGCGCTTTCGTGGTGGTTCGCGCCAGCGATATCGCAAGGCATGGAGATTTTGGCGCAGGGCCGCCAAGGAAGGTTGAGTAAAGATGGTCGCGATCAGAGAGGCGACGATCTGGCGGGTTGCGCGCCACAGTAGCGGGCGCCCGTCGCTCAAGGGGGAGAGACACCCAACTCCTGCGAGAGGGGTTCGGTCACAAGCGCGATGAGGAAGTGTGCAAGGATCCAAGGCTTTGCGATCCTTGGGTCCTTGGCGGGAGGAGAGCGCAGCCCGATCAGGCTCTTCAGGCGCTTGAAGGCGAGTTCGATGCGCCAGCGCATGCGGTAGAGCTTGAGGACCGTATCGGCGGGAAACTCCTCCCGGTCAAGCGAGGTCACAAGCAGGACGAAGCCGGCCGCAATCAGCGTCTGCGGTTGAACCTTGTTGCCCTTGGCCCTGGCTTCCTTGTTGATTTTGCGCCGCGCTTCTTGTGCCGCGGCCTCGGATTTGCGCAAGGCGATCAGGCGCATCTTCACAGGCTCGCCCTTCTTGAGTGCCAGCCGGGCAGGCGTTTCGCAGACTTCCTCCCGGCAGCTCTCCAGGTAGCCGATGAGATCGAACGCCCTGCCGTTGGCGTCGAGCCATCGCGCGTTTTTCCACGACGCGCGCACAACAACATCGCCGCCTTGCGCCATCACCTTGGCGATCCGCTCGGCCTGCAGATAGGCGCGGTCACCGATGCGGATCTCGCCCGGCACCACCGGCACGCGGTCGATCAACTCGGCCTCGCTCTGATCGGTGATCTCGATGAAGTCGAACTGCTCGCGCTCAAGCTCAAAGGCGCAGTGCATGCGCCAAAGACCATTGTTCTTCTTCTCATACGCACCGGCCTTGGCAACCGCTGTCGCATCGAGGATGCGAACCAGTCGGCCTTTGGCCAAACCTGCATCCTCGCGCTTCAAAAGGTGCCCAATCAACTGCTGCAGCCATGGTCCTGCATTGCGCAGCCGGCC
>NZ_JAMYPB010000118.1:0-909 GCF_040320135.1 Mesorhizobium sp. M0772
AACGCATCGAAGTTCGCTTTGGATGCTGCCAGTGGCCTTGAGCGGCTTTCATCGTCCTTGAAACAGAAGCCCTTTAGCCAAGTCCTTGATGACGTGCAGTCCTTCGGCCGCCAAAATCCCGGTGTCCTGCTTGCGGGATCGGTGTTAGCCGGATTGGCTCTCGGGCGGTTCATCAAGGCTTCTCCACCGGCAAGGCGCGAATCTCAGGCTGCTCCGGGAGACCTCGGATCACACACCGATCAGGCCCAGGGTTGGTCCGCTGATCGTTCGCAGGATTTTGGCCTCGTCGGTGATGACGGGGCCACGCAGAACGCGGAGCAGGACAGATGAACACCCAGGACAATCCCAGCCTTGCCGGGCTAGTCACCGATTTGGCCCAGAATGTCACCACTCTGGTGCAAACCGAGGCGAGGCTGTTTCGGGCCGAGCTCTCTGAAAAGCTTACCAAAGCCGGAGCAGGTGCCGCGGAAGTGCTGGGCGGCGCGATTTGCCTGCTCGCCGCGCTCTTGGTGTTGCTGCAGGCGCTCATTATCGCACTGACGCGGGCAGGGCTTGGCGCGGGGTGGTCTTCCCTGCTGGTCGGTGTCGTCGTGGCGGTCCTCGGCGTCATCCTGCTGCGGACGGGGACGGCCAGCATGGCGCCTTCGGAACTTACCCCCGACCGGACCCAGGGACAGCTCAAGCGCGACGCGAGCGCGATTAAGGAGCAGGTGAGATGAACGAGAAATCCGCAGCCGAACTTGAACGCGAGGCCGAGGCGGCTCGCGCTCGGGTGATGGAGACCGCCGAATCCATTCGAGGCAAGATGACGCCCGGACAATTGCTGGATGAGTTCACCGGGCTGTTCTCGGGAGGGGAGAGCGCGGCCATGCTCAGCAATCTCAGAACGCAGGTCCGAGACAATCCTTT
>NZ_JAMYPB010000119.1:0-908 GCF_040320135.1 Mesorhizobium sp. M0772
AAAGGATTGTCTCGGACCTGCGTTCTGAGATTGCTGAGCATGGCCGCGCTCTCCCCTCCCGAGAACAGCCCGGTGAACTCATCCAGCAATTGTCCAGGCGTCATCTTGCCTCGAATGGATCGGCGGTCTCCATCACCCGAGCGCGAGCCGCCTCGGCCTCGCGTTCAAGTTCGGCTGCGGATTTCTCGTTCATCTCACCTGTTCCTTAATCGCGCTCGCGTCGCGCTTGAGCTGTCCCTGGGTCCGGTCGGGGGTAAGTTCCGAAGGCGCCATGCTGGCCGTCCCGGTCCGCAGCAGGATGACGCCGAGGACCGCCACGACCACACCGACCAGCAAGGAAGACCACCCCGCGCCAAGCCCTGCCCGCGTCAGTGCGATAATGAGCGCCTGCAGCAACACCAAGAGCGCGGCGAGCAGGCAAATCGCGCCGCCCAGCACTTCCGCGGCACCTGCTCCGGCTTTGGTAAGCTTTTCAGAGAGCTCGGCCCGAAACAGCCTCGCCTCGGTTTGCACCAGAGTGGTGACATTCTGGGCCAAATCGGTGACTAGCCCGGCAAGGCTGGGATTGTCCTGGTTGTTCATCTGTCCTGCTCCGCGATCTGCGTGGCCCCATCATCGCCGACCACGCCAAAATCTTGTGGACGATCAGCGGACCAACCCTGTGGCTGATCGGTGTGTGATCTGAGGCCTCCCGGAGCGGCCTCAGAATCGGGCCTTGCCGGCGGAGAAGCCTTGATGAACCGCCCGAGAGCCAATCCGGCCAACACCGATCCCGCAAGCAGGACACCGGGATTTTGCCGGCCGAAGGACTGGACGTCATCAAGGACTTGGCTAAAGGGCTTCTGTTTCAAGGACGATGAAAGCCGCTCAAGGCCACTGGCAGCATCCAAAGCGAACTTCGATGCGTT
>NZ_JAMYPB010000120.1:0-836 GCF_040320135.1 Mesorhizobium sp. M0772
TGCATGCGCTCATGGCGCCCGTTCTGCTGCGGACAGCCCGGCTGGATGCGCTCGATGTCGATGCCCAGGCGCAGCCACCAGACCGACAGTTTGCTGAGATTGAACAGCGCGTTTGGGCTGGCAAAGGGAACGCCATTGTCGGTCCTGATGGCGCTGGGCAGGCCGAACTCTTTGAAAACGCTCTCGAACACCGTGAAGGCATAGGCTTCCTTGGTAGTCGACAACGCCTCGCAGGCGATGAGATAGCGGCTGGCGAAGTCGGTGATCGTCAGCGGATAGCAATAGCGCCGATCGGCGAGCATGAACTCGCCTTTGTAGTCGGCACACCACAGATCGTTGGGCCGATAGCCGTTTGAAAGTGGTGTTCCCATCGCCCTGTTGCGCCTTCGCTTGCGCGCTCGACCAGGCCATGGCGGTCGAGAACCGCATGCGCCGTCGAGATCGCAGGCCGGTGAACGTCAGGATACAGCCGGGCCAACCGTTCGCGTATCTTTGGCGCACCCCAGGTCGGCTTGTCTTGCTTGAGGCGCACAATCAGCTTCTCGATTTGAAACGGAAGCTGATTGGCGTGGCGGTAGGGTCGGCGTGATCGATCCGTCAGCCCCTCAAGGCCACTGTCATTGTAGCGTGTGAGGATCTTGTAGCCGGTCTTGCGCGAGATATCGAACTCACGGCAAAGCACCGCCATCTTCTCGCCGTCCAGCAGCCGGGCAATGAACTTCAGCCGCTCTCCATGACGTACACTCCTTCCAAGGCACCTTGCTCTCCTTGCAAAGGGCCGAAAGTGTAACCCATGTCTCCGGAATGAACTGTCACCCATCTCTCGGGAAGGGCAC
>NZ_JAMYPB010000121.1:0-829 GCF_040320135.1 Mesorhizobium sp. M0772
TCGGCATTGCAACGCGCTGCTTGCAGCAGACCATTGCGTGCCATGTTGTGGGCAACGGTATCGCTTATCGGCCCTTGCGAGAGAGTGTTGGCAAGGAGTGTCAGAGATGTGAGACCGACCGCCCCGATAAGTGCCGTCATGCCGATCCAGAAATGAAGGAGGAAGCAAATGCCAAGATAAAACAGCATCCATGGCAGATCGAAGAACGCTGTCGGACCGTTTCCACCTAAGAAGCCGCGAACATTGTCGAGATCGCGAAGCGGCTGCAAGCCGTCGCCCGGCATGCGCGTTGAAAGCGGAAGGCGAACGATCGCATCGTGAACGCGTCCGGAAAACTGTCCATCGAAACGCTCGCCAATCCGCAGCAGCACGCGGGCGCGCAAAATGTCGAGCAGGCATTGGAACGCATAAAGCCCCGCAGCAAGCACGACGAGCCCCACTAGCGTGGATACGCTGCCACTTGCCAGAACGCGGTCATAGACCTGAAGCATGAACAGCGGCGAGATGAGCGCAAGCACGTTGACCACGCCGCTGATCAACACAATGCCCCAAATCGCGGAAGTCAGAGGGAAGGGTCTCAAAGCTGAATCCTTTAAGGAATGGTTGTCACGTAAGTCTCCGGAGGCTGGCGACCCAGCTCCCTATATTGCTCCCCGACCGGCAACCGACTGCATCCGCTCGCTGGTTCAGGATCAGTGCTCCCGCCGAATATGTTTGGTCCCGGCATTTAATGGAGCGCGTCAACAACACCGTCCGGCTGAAGGTTTGGAAGGGATTCATCGTGGTCGGCCGCAAGGGCCCGAACAGGCTTCCGCCTCCACACCTTCAG
>NZ_JAMYPB010000123.1:0-759 GCF_040320135.1 Mesorhizobium sp. M0772
GAGGTGGAGCAGAAGGTCTGGACCGCCACGCTCGGCCCCTCCAGGCCAAGCTTGTAAGATAGCGTCGAACACAACGCGTCTTTGTCGTTGCCTATGGCAAGGCCGATCTCACCGATCATCTCGACTAGGTCAGGATCGACGTACAGATTATTGAGGAGATAGGTCGAGAACGCCGAGCCAGCAAATACCCCGATCAGCGGATCGGGGGACGAGGGCAGGTAACCGGCACCCTCCAGCGCCTGCCACGCGCACTCCAAAAGTAGCCGATGCTGTGGATCCATTGTTTCGGCATCACGTGGGGTATAGCCGAAGAATTTCGAATCAAACTTATCAAAGTCCTCGAGGACTGAACCCGACCGCACGAAATTCGGATCTTCGAGGGCGGCGACAGAAAGCCCGCGGCGAGCCAATTCTTCCCTCGAAAACTCCTGGATCGAGCGTTTCCCCTCGATAAGATTTCTCCATAGAGCCGCGACGGTAGGCGCGCCGGGAAATCTGCCTGCTGAACCAATGATGGCTATTCCGGAAGGCAAGGCTTTCGTCTCCGACAGGTGGGCTGCACAACGGCCAGTTCCAGAGTTTAACGAGTCACGACTTTCCTGCGACTGAATCCAAGGGTGGCCTCGCGACGGAGGCTGCCACGCGCCACGATGTTTTCGAGCGGCGCCTCGACCGTCTCTCCGGCATCGAGTTCGAGATAGTGGGCCAGGGCCGCGACGGTTGGGGCCTGGAACAGCACATAGCTGGGCACGCTGGGCA
>NZ_JAMYPB010000124.1:0-742 GCF_040320135.1 Mesorhizobium sp. M0772
GATTCCATTGTTTCTGAAGAACCGGCTCATGGCTTTCATTGCGGCGGTTTCGTCGGGCGAAGGATAGGCTTCCCGGTAGTCGTGTGGCAGCTTCTGCTTGGGATGGATCCGAAAGAGCGACGCAGCACCACTGATTACATAATGCGCTTGATGGTGCGCAATCGCAGCAGTAAGAGCCGAGCGCAATCGCTCGCCCATTGCCTCCAGCCCATCGAATGCCGCTTCAGTCATAGCTTCTAAGCAGACACGGCCCGCGACCATTGAGACCGGGTTTGCGGAGAATGTGCCGCCTTGGGCCACCTTGGCGTGACCAGCCGATCCGTCGAACACACCCATCACGCGTCGCGATCCGCCAATAGCACCGATCGGGAACCCACCACCGATGATTTTCCCGGCTGCAATCAAGTCTGGTTCAATGCCGTAGCGTGCGGAGGCTCCCCGATAGCTTTGCCGGAGATTGAGCACTTCGTCGCAGACGATGAGAATATCATGCTGGCGTGCGGTTTCGATGACAGCGGCAACAAAGTCGGGATTAGGCGGAATAAGGCCACAGCCGCTCGGCATCGGGTCAAGCAAAACGCACGCCAGTCGATCGGCAGCATCCGCAATCCGGCGGCGGGCGCCGTCGGCATCGTTGAACCGAAGCATGACGACCTCGTCGGCAACCGATGCCGGCATGCCTACATAGGAGGGCACCGCGACGGGTGCGTCGGGAGATCCCCAAGTGGAAGGTATTCCCCCG
>NZ_JAMYPB010000125.1:0-726 GCF_040320135.1 Mesorhizobium sp. M0772
GAGGTGGAGCAGAAGGTCTGGACCGCCACGCTCGGCCCCTCCAGGCCAAGCTTGTAAGATAGCGTCGAACACAACGCGTCTTTGTCGTTGCCTATTGAAATGGCGAGTTCTCCGGCTTCCGCCAACTTCTCGGCATTGGTGAGCAGGTTGTGTGATTTATACGCTGGTGGCCCCGAGCCCGCGAATACGCCAATCCTTCCCCGCATCGGATCGCTCGCATATCCGGCGTCTTCGATCGCGTGCCAAGCGTGTTCTAACAACAGACGGTGCTGCGGGTCCATCATAGCCGCGTCGCTCGGCGCATAGCCGAAGAAAGCTGCATCGAAACATTCGATGCCGCCTATTGGCGCGCCAGCGTAGACCCAGTCCGCAGATTCGCCGTCGGCACGGCTCAACCCTGCCTTCTCGGCCTCCGAAATGGTGAAGTCTCTAATCGAGCGCGTGCCCGAAACGATGGTTGGCCAGACGTCGTGGATCTCGTTCGCGCCGGGGATGCGGCACGCCCGGCCGATGATTGCGATTGCGGTATCATAGGCGCCGTCAAGTTCCATGACGCTCCTCACCTCTTCTGGCGAAGCGCCAGAAGCCGCTCCCGACGCTTCTCGGTTCGATCCACCCTTGGTGCCTTAACCGCCTCGACCGTCTCTCCGGCATCGAGTTCGAGATAGTGGGCCAGGGCCGCGACGGTTGGGGCCTGGAACAGCACATAGCTGGGCACGCTGGGCA
>NZ_JAMYPB010000126.1:0-716 GCF_040320135.1 Mesorhizobium sp. M0772
GACATTATGGGCATCATCGGCTGATTATCGGCCTCACCGTCAACTAATTTCGGGCTTGATCGCAAGCCCCCTGCCAGGAGCTAAAAAATGGCTGCTAAAGACGTAAAATTCTCCCGCGACGCCCGCGAGCGCATGCTGCGCGGCGTCAACATCCTCGCCGACGCGGTGAAGGTCACGCTCGGCCCCAAGGGCCGCAACGTCGTCATCGACAAGTCGTTCGGCGCACCGCGCATAACCAAGGACGGCGTCACCGTCGCCAAGGAAATCGAGCTTGAAGACAAGTTCGAAAACATGGGCGCGCAGATGGTCCGCGAAGTTGCTTCGAAGACCAACGACATCGCCGGCGACGGCACCACGACCGCGACCGTCCTGGCGCAGTCGATCGTCCAGGAAGGCCACAAGGCGGTTGCCGCCGGCATGAACCCGATGGACCTGAAGCGCGGCATCGACCTGGCCGTGACCGAAGTCGTCGCGGCTCTCGGCAAGGCTGCCAAGAAGATCAAGACCTCCGAGGAAGTTGCCCAGGTCGGCACGATCTCGGCCAATGGCGACGAGTCGGTAGGCGCCATGATCGCCGAAGCGATGCAGAAGGTCGGCAATGAAGGCGTCATTACGGTTGAGGAAGCCAAGACCGCCGAGACCGAGCTGGAAGTCGTCGAAGGCATGCAGTTCGACCGCGGCTATCTCTCGCCCTACTTCGTCACCAACGCCGACAA
>NZ_JAMYPB010000127.1:0-709 GCF_040320135.1 Mesorhizobium sp. M0772
TCGCCGTTGATCGGTCCATCGAAGACGCAAGGGGCAGCAAGACGGTCGAGCCGCAGGGCGCCGAGGAAGGTCAGCGTGCGCCAGTGGCCGTGCGGAGCAAAGCCGCGCAGGCGTTTGCCGCATGGTCCCCAGCCGCGCAGCGGTGCCATGTTGGTCTTGATCCAGGTTTCGTCGATGAACACCAGCCGTTCCGGATCGAGACCCGCCTGCCAGGAACGCCAGCGTTGTCGTCGGCGGGCAACATCGGCGCGAGCTTGCTCAAGTGCGAATAGCGTTTTTTTTGAACCGCAATCCTTCGCGCCGCAGGAAATGCCATACCGTGTCGTGCGACACCTTCACACCGCGCGCCGCAAGTTCGTCCTTCAGCCATGCAGCGACAGATGCGACGTCTGGTTGATCCGTTCCACGATGAACGCCCGGTGCGGCTCCAGAACACGCTTGCGGTGGCCGCCCATCTTACCCGGTGCCACAGACCCATTCGCCCGATAGCGCTGCGACCACTTCACCGCCGACGAAACCGCCACGCCAAAACGAGCCGCCACCGAGCGGCAGCTCTCGCCAGCCTCGATCGCGCCAACAACACGCTCACGTAGATCGTTCGAAAGGGGAGCCGTCATCTGATGCTGGCCTCCGATCCAGCCAGCATCTTGAATCACAAAACCACTCTCACGGGAATCCCGCAGATTCAGTCAAAATCTGAACTGCTCTA
>NZ_JAMYPB010000128.1:0-674 GCF_040320135.1 Mesorhizobium sp. M0772
GCCCGAACCGGCGCCGCCCCACCCTCCCCTCGATGGGGAGGGTCGCCACGAAGTGGCGGGGCGGGGTGAGAGCGCCGCCGCCGGCGCCCCTCCCCCCCCCCCCCCACCGTCGCGTGGGACCCCCCCCATCGAGGGGGAGGTAAAGCCTGCGCCGCAGTCGGCGCCAGAAGAACCGAAGCCCGAACCCGCGCCGACCATCCCGCCCGCGCCGGAACCGGTCGTCCCATCCGAGCCGGAACCGTTGCCGGAGCCCGCGCCGGTAGAAGAACCGCAGCCTGAGCCGGAGATACCCGAGCCGCCTGCACCGGAAGAAGTTCCTGCGCCGCCAGCCGTTCCGGAGCCGGCTCCCGAGCCGCAGCCCCAAGAAGTGCTGCCGGCGCCGGCCGAGCCGGAGATCGAACCATCGCGTCCGGAACCGCAGCTGGAGCCCGCTCCCGTCGAAGTGCCGACGCCTGCCGAGACTCCAGCAGAACCGGCCGCCCCGATCGAAGTGCCGCAACCGTCCGCGCCTCCCGCACAGCCTACCTCAGAGGTCAGCGCCGCCCCTCCTGCCGGCACCTTCTCCCCGTATAGCCACGGGGAGAAGGACGAGGCGCCCCACCCTCCCCTCGATGGGGAGGGTCGACGCGAAGCGGCGGGGTGGGGTGATGGCGCCGACGCCAGCGCAAATCACC
>NZ_JAMYPB010000129.1:0-574 GCF_040320135.1 Mesorhizobium sp. M0772
ATCGGCCACCTCGTATCAACCATCCAACCCAATGAATGCAGAAACTACTTCGCAAACGCTGGATACGCTTCTGTCAAAATCTGAAACGCTCTAGGAGCAACTGAGCGAGTAGGCATCATCCTCTTGTGCAATCCGCCCGGCGACTCATGGAGATCTTTGCATGTCAGTCGGCCATCCGCATGCTCTAGGGTTGTGTGCGTCAAGTTCTGCAAAATGGGGCGGCCATGATGCTGGTCATGCGGCTTGGCGCAGAGCGAGCTTTTTGTGCTCGCGCAGGTCGTCCATGTTGATGTATCGGTTGGCCTTCATCTAGTTTTCATTGATCTCGACGGCCAAGGGCCCTGACCAGGCGCAGGCAGCTTTCGGTATTGGGGAAGATGCGCACGACATAGGTGCGCCGGCGGATTTCCTCGTTGAGCCGCTCCAGCATGTTGGTGGACTTGAGGTGCTTGTGATGCTGACGCGGCAGCCGGAAGAAAGTCAGGGTTTGTTCGATGGCATCCTCGGCCCAGCCTGTCAGGCGCGGATAGCGTGCCGACCATTTGGCAAGCCATGCGGCAAGATCAGCCCTGGC
>NZ_JAMYPB010000130.1:0-531 GCF_040320135.1 Mesorhizobium sp. M0772
TCGCAGAGCCGGCGCTCCGCTGCGCTCTGCGGCGCCCTGTAGGACACCATCAGCGGCGGGCGCGGGTGCGACGGCCGCCTCGCCTGCACGCGCTGCGACGCGGCAAGGATCGTCGCGATCGAGAAGCTTTTGCTGCCCTCCACCATAGCGGCAAAGTCTTGCGTGGCGACAAAGCTGTTCGTCAGCCCGTTCGCCAGCACACGACCCAGCGCCTCGCAGCCGTCCGCAAAGCTCAGCCCGAAGCGTTGCCGCTTTGCGATGAAGTACGCCTTCACATCGTCTGGAAAGCCTTCAAGACCCTTCTCCCAGGCGTTCCACTGCCACTCCCCCCAGGCAACGGCCATGGTACATCCGTGTGCGCCGGCATGCTGGCGCGCGTAAGCTTCCAAAAACGCGTTGGCCGCGCAGTAGTCGACCTGCCCCGGCCCGCCGCCCGTGCGCGAACTGATCGAGGAGAACAGGCACAGAAAGTCCAGCGATCTGCCCGTCAACGCCTGCTGCAGCGCCAGCACGCCGGCGAGCTTGGGCCGC